>DASUAK010000070.1:0-13565 GCA_035763845.1 bacterium
CGAGCGGGCCCACGTCGCGAGGCTCACCGCCCCCCGGTCCGGCTCGGCCAGCCCGCCCAGGATGCGCAGCAGCGTGGTCTTCCCGGTGCCGTTGCGCCCGACGAGCGCCACCTTCTCCTTCGGTTCGACGCTGAAGGTGACGTCTTCGAGCAGCAGCTCGCCGCCGAAGGCCTTCGTCAATTCAGAGACGGTCAGGATCGGCATCCTGAGACACTATAATGGATGTCACCCTCAGGGTCCATCACGCCGGACCCGGCAGGATCGGCCGGTCCCCGAGACCGAGTGGACGAAGACCATCGCGGAGACCCATCTCCATCTTGACGCGAGCGGGCGAGGCAATTACGATGCCCTTGCGCAGCACGAGGGTAGGGCGCATCGGCTCCCGCCGAAAGGGCACGGCCCACCTACAACATCCACGTAGGGGGCGTTCATGTCCCGCCTTGACATCTATAGGAAGCAGGCGAAACAACTCGTTCGCTGGCATCGCGAGGGTAACCATTCGATCGGGGGGCGCATTCGCGGTCTCACCCGCTATAAGACGCTGACCGACCGTGAGGCGCTTGCCCTTGAGTTCCCGCTTCACGAGGCGCAGGAGATCATCGCGCTGGAGGCGGGCTATACGAGCTGGGCGGCATTGAAGGTCGCCGTTACCAATGAGCCCACGCCGGCCAAACCCATGTCGCCCACGCCTCGACTTACGCGCGCCGTGCCGGTGATCTTTGTCGCCAACGTGGAGGCGTCCGCCGAGTTCTTCAGAGACACCCTGGGCTTCTCGATCGACTTCCTGCACGGCCACCCGGCGTTCTACGGCTCCGTGTCGCGCGACGGCGCCTGTGTACATCTCAAATTCGTGCACGAGCCGCTCGCCGTGGGCGCGCAGGACCGGGATGGATTCATCGCCGCCTTCATCGAGGTCGAGAACGTGAAAGCGCTCTACGCTGAGTACGTGATGGCCGGCGCGACATTCGGCCAGAAGCTCAAGAAGCAGGCGTGGGGGGGACGCGACTTCATCGTCCGCGACCCTGACGGCAACGGCATCTGCTTCGTCGGCCCAGCCGTCTGAGAGGATCATTCCGCGCGCGCACTGCCGCGGCTCGACGTGAGCGTTCGGCCGCGAGCCCCGGCCGTCCCCGGAAGGGATCGCCCGGGTTCCCGAGTTGGGGGACTGCGCGCGGACTCCCTACTTCCCGGTCTTCGACCTCGTGCCGGATCCCTGGCAGGGCGCGCTGTAGAGCTACTTCAGGACACGGGAGGCGAGGTGGGTCCGTCCGCTCGATGGCCCGCCGCAGCGGTTCGGTCTCCTGCAGCGCGGCCAGATCGGGATAAGCGCGCCTAGGCGGCCGCTGCGGTCGTTGACGAACCTGGCCAGCGAGATCGTCAGCCCGACGATGACCGTGGCCGTCTCTGTCAGCCCAGCTCCGCCTTCATCCCCACCCGCGCCGGGAGGCGGCGGTAGCCGAGCTTCTCGTTGACGGCGACCATGGGGAAGTTCACCGTGTCGTTGTTGGTGCGCATCGCGGTAACGCCCTGGCGCTGCACGAACTCGATGGTGGCCAGCTTGAGCAGCGTGGCCAGCCCGCGCCCGCGATAGAGACGCTCCACGCCCGTGAAGTCCGTGTACGCGGGGCGGCCCTCGTGGATCTCGACGACGCTGATGCCCACCCAGCGGTCCCCCTCGGACAGAAGGAAGCAGCCGTCCGCCCGGAAGCCCGGGGCGGCCGCGAACTGCCGGAAGTCCTCCGGGGTGAACGCCGGCATGCCTTCCGGGTGCGGCACGTCCGGGGTAAGTACCATCGCGAGCTCGAACAGCCTGTGCAGACTCTCGTCGTTCACGCCGACGTCGGCCAGCGCGAAGAGCCGCAGGTTGCCCAGCCGCTCCCGCCAGCGGGGAAACCGCCCCCAGTCGAAGGCCGTCACGTCGAGCTCCATCTCGAACCGCTGGTAGGCTTCCCGGTACCCGTGCCGCTCGAGGAAGGCGCGCGACTGGCGGTCGTCCTCCCGGATCACCGCGGTCAGCTCCGTCCCGCCCCGCGCGGCGGCGAACTCCCGGAGGCGGCCCTCCAGCGCAGTGCCCACGCCCTGCCGCCGGACCCGCGGGTGCACGGCCAGGGCGATCCGGAACTTGTGGCGGGGCCGAAGATGGCTGTTCTCAGTCTGGCCCACGGCGAGGAGCCGGCCGTCGTCCTCCGCGACCAGGCGGAGGAAAGCCGTCTGCGGGCGGCGCATGCCGTCCTCGTGCCGGAACATCTCGAGTGTGATGCGCTCCTCGGGCGGATTGACGACGTTCAGCAGGTCCACGACGGCGGGGCTCTCGGTCCCGTCGGCGGGGCGGATCGTCCAGGGCACGGCCGGTCTCCTTCCAAATGAGAAACGGGGGACCGCACGATGCGACCCCCCGTCCTCGCCGTGGTCGGCGCTAGACTTCGACGGTCACCTTGATCCCGCGGTAGCGCGCCATGCCGGTGCCCGCCGGGATGAGCTTCCCGATGATCACGTTCTCCTTCAGACCGATCAGCGGGTCGACCTTCCCCTTGGTGGCGGCGTCGGTCAGCACGCGCGCGGTCTCCTGGAAGGACGCCGCGGAGAGGAAGCTCTCCGTGGCCAGCGAGGCCTTGGTGATGCCGAGCAGGACGGGCCGCGCCTTCGCCGGCTCCAGCCCCTCGGCCAGGGCCTTGGCATTGTCCTCCTCGAACTGGAACTTGTCCACCAGCTCGCCGGGCAGGAGCTCGGTGTCGCCCGGCTCCTCGACCTTCACGCGCCGCAGCATCTGGCGGACGATGATCTCGATGTGCTTGTCGTTGATGTCCACGCCCTGCGACCGGTACACGGACTGGATCTCCTGCACCAGGTACTGCTGCAGGGCGTGCAGCCCGCGGATGCGCAGGATGTCGTGCGGGTTGACCGAGCCCTCGGTGAGCTGGTCGCCCGCCGAGACCTTGTCCCCTTCCTGGACGCGGAAGCGCAGTCCGGGAGAGGTGGCCACGGGCATCTCCTCGCCGTCCTTGGTCACGATGAACAGCTTGCGCTGGCCCTTCAGCTCACCCACCTTGGCCTTCCCGGCGGTCTCGGCGATCGCCGCGGTGTGCTTGCTGCGCCGGGCCTCGAACAGCTCCTCGACGCGCGGCAGACCCTGGGTGATGTCGAAGCCGGCCACGCCGCCGGTGTGGAAGGTGCGCATCGTCAGCTGCGTGCCGGGCTCGCCGATCGACTGGGCGGCGATGATCCCCACCGCCTCGCCGATCTCCACGCCCTTGCCGGTGGCCAGGTTGCGGCCGTAGCACTTGCCGCACACGCCGTAGCGGCTCTTGCAGTTGAGGACCGAGCGGACGACGACGGTCTCGACGCCCGCGGCCTCGATCGCCTCGGCCGCCTCCTCGGTGACCTCCTGGTCGACCTCGACGATCGGCTTGCGGGTGCGCGGGGCCATGACGTCCTCCGCGGCGGTCCGCCCGATGATGCGCTCCTTGAGGGCGACCACCACCTCGTTGCCCTCCTTGATCGCGGAGAGGGCGACGCCCTCGGTGGTCTTGCAGTCCTCCTCGCGGATGATCACGTCCTGGGCCACGTCCACCAGGCGCCGGGTCAGGTACCCGGACTCGCTGGTGCGGATGGCCGTGTCGGCCAGGCCCTTGCGCTGGCCGTGCGTGGAGATGAAGTACTCCAGCACGGTGAGACCCTCGCGGAAGTTCGCCTTGATCGGCAGCTCGATGATCCGGCCCGAGGGGTCGGTCATCAGCCCGCGCATCCCGGCCAGCTGGCGGATCTGCTGGATGTTTCCGCGCGCGCCGGACTGGGCCATCATGTACAGCGGGTTGAACGGGTCGAAGTTCTGGAGCATGGCCTCGGTGATCTCCTCCGTGGCCTTCGTCCAGACGTCGATCGTCCGCTGGTACTTCTCCCCGCCGGTGATCAGCCCGCGGCGGAACTGCGTCTCGATGTCCTGGATGCGCTTGTCCGCAGCGGCGAGGATGCGGTCCTTGTCCTTCGGGATGGCGATGTCGTCGATGGCGATGCCGGCCCCGCTCTTCGTGGCGTACTTGAAGCCGAGGTCCTTCATCGCGTCCAGCAGCAGCACGGTCTTCGTCGAGCCGAGGCGGTTGTAGGCCTCGGAGACGAGGGTGGAGAGGACCTTGCGGTCCGCCACGTCGTTGATGAAGCGCAGCTCCTCGGGGATGGCCTCGTTGAAGATGACGCGCCCGACCGTAGTCTCCACGGGCTCGCTGTCGTGCGTCAGACGCACCTTGATGCGGGCGTGCAGGGCCGCGGCCCCGCTCTCGTAGGCCAGGATCGCCTCGTTGGGCGTGCTGAAGATCTTGCCCTCCCCCTTCGCCCCGGCCTTCTCCTGGGTGAGGTAGAAGGAGCCGAGGACGATGTCGCGGGTGGGGCTGGTGATGGCCTTCCCGTACGCCGGGGAGAGGATGTTGTAGGCGGACAGCATCAGCAGCCGCGCCTCGGCCTGCGCCGCGGCGGAGAGCGGCACGTGCGCCGCCATCTGGTCGCCGTCGAAGTCGGCGTTGTACGCCGTGCAGACCAGCGGGTGGACCTGGATGGCCTTGCCCTCGATCAGCGCCGGCTCGAAGGCCTGGATGCCCAGGCGGTGCAGGGTGGGCGCGCGGTTCAGCAGCACGGGGTGCTCGCGCACGACCTCCTCGAGCACGCCCCAGACCTCGGGCCGCGCCCGCTCCACCATGCGCTTGGCCGACTTGATGTTCTGGGCCAGCTGCTTGTCGACCAGGCGCTTCATCACGAACGGCTTGAACAGCTCCAGGGCCATCTCGCGCGGCAGACCGCACTGGTGCAGCTTCAGCTTCGGCCCGACCACGATCACGGACCGGCCCGAGTAGTCCACGCGCTTGCCGAGCAGGTTCTGGCGGAAGCGGCCCTGCTTGCCCTTGAGCATGTCGGAGAGCGACTTCAGCGGCCGGTTGTTGGGCCCCGTGACCGGGCGCCCGCGGCGGCCGTTGTCGATCAGGGCGTCCACCGCCTCCTGCAGCATCCGCTTCTCGTTGCGCACGATGATCTCGGGCGCGCCGAGGTCGAGCAGGCGCTTCAGGCGGTTGTTCCGGTTGATCACCCGGCGGTACAGGTCGTTCAGGTCGCTGGTGGCGAAACGGCCGCCGTCCAGCTGGACCATCGGGCGCAGGTCCGGCGGGATGACCGGGACCACGTCCAGGATCATCCAGTCCGGCTTGTTGCCGCTCTTGCGGAACGCCTCGACGACCTCCAGGCGCTTGAGGATCTTCATCCGCTTCTGCCCGGAGCTGTCCTTGAGCTCCGTGCGCAGCTGGCGGCTGAGCTTCTCGAGGTCGATCTCCAGCAGCAGCTCCTTCACCGCCTCGGCGCCCATGCCGGCGCGGAAGGCCGTGCCGTACTTCTCCCGCAGCTCGCGGTACTCGTTCTCCGTGAGCAGCTGCTTCTTGTTCAGGGGCGTCGTGCCGGGGTCAATCACGACGTAGGAGGCGAAGTAGACGACGCGCTCCAGCGCGCGCGGCGAGATGTCGAGCAGCAGGCCGACTCGGCTGGGCACGCCCTTCAGGTACCAGATGTGGCAAACAGGTGCGGCCAGCTCGATGTGGCCCATGCGCTCGCGGCGCACCTTGGCCCGGGTCACCTCGACGCCGCAGCGGTCGCAGATGATGCCCTTGAAGCGGATGCGCTTGTACTTGCCGCAGTGGCACTCCCAGTCCTTCTGGGGGCCGAAGATCCGCTCGCAGAACAGCCCGTCGCGCTCCGGCTTCAGCGTCCGGTAGTTGATCGTCTCCGGCTTCTTGACCTCGCCGTGCGACCAGAGCCGGATCTGCTCCGGCGAGGCGAGTCCGATCTTCACCGCATCGAAGTTATTGACGTCCTGCATGCCGCGTCCCCCTGTCGGTCCGTTCACGCGTGTATTAATAGTCCTCCACCAGGGCTTCTTCGCCCTCGAGGTTGATGCCGAGAGCCCGCGCCGTTTCCGCGATGTCCTCCTCGATCTCCTTGAGCTCGATCTCCTTCTTGTCCTCGCTGAGCACCTTGACGTCCAGGCACAGCGACTGCAGCTCCTTGACGAGGACCTTGAAGGACTCCGGCACGCCGGGCTCCTGGATGTTCTCGCCCTTGACGATCGCCTCGTAGGTCTTCACGCGGCCCACGACGTCGTCGGACTTGACGGTGAGGAGCTCCTGCAGCGTGCTGGCCGCGCCGTAGGCCTCCAGAGCCCAGACCTCCATCTCACCGAAGCGCTGGCCGCCGAACTGCGCCTTGCCGCCCAGCGGCTGCTGGGTGATGAGGCTGTAGGGGCCTGTGGAACGGGCGTGGATCTTATCCTCCACCAGGTGGAGGAGCTTCATCATGTAGATCCAGCCCACGGTGACCTTGGCGTCGAAGGCGTCGCCGCTGCGGCCGTCCCGCAGCTCGACCTTCCCCTCGCTCGGCAGCCCGGCCTCGGACAGCATCGCCTTGATCTCGCCCTCCTTGGGCCCGTCGAAGACCGGCGCTTCCGCCCAGGCGTTCATCTGGGCCGCGGCCCAGCCCAGGTGCGTCTCGAGGACCTGGCCGACGTTCATCCGGCTGGGCACGCCCAGCGGGTTGAGGACGATGTCCACCGGCGTCCCGTCGGGCAGCATCGGCATGTCCTCCTCGGGGAGGATGACCGAGATGACGCCCTTGTTGCCGTGGCGGCCGGCCATCTTGTCGCCGACGGTGATCTTGCGCTTCTGGGCGACGTAGACGCGCACCAGGGTGTTCACGCCCGGGGGCAGCTCGTCGCCGGTCTCGCGGCTGAACACCTTGACCGAGACGACCTTGCCCTTCTCTCCGTGCGGCACCTTGAGCGACGTGTCCCGCACCTCGCGCGCCTTCTCGCCGAAGATCGCGCGCAGGAGGCGCTCCTCCGCCGTAAGCTCGGTCTCGCCCTTGGGCGTAACCTTGCCCACCAGGATGTCGCCGGCGCGCACCTCCGCGCCGATCCGCACGATACCGCGGTCGTCGAGGTCGCGCAGCGCTTCCTCCCCGACGTTGGGGATGTCGCGGGTGATCTCCTCGGGGCCCAGCTTGGTGTCGCGGGCCTCGACCTCGTACTCCTCGATGTGGATCGAGGTGAAGAGGTCTTCCTTGACGAGGCGCTCGCTGATCACGATGGCGTCCTCGTAGTTGTAACCCTCCCAGGGCATGAAGGCGACCAGCACGTTGCGGCCGAGGGCCAGCTCGCCCTGGTCGGTGGACGGGCCGTCGCCGATCACGTCCCCGTCCTTGACCTCGTCCCCGGTGCGCACGAGGGGCGTCTGGTTGATGCACGTCCCCTGGTTGCTGCGCTGGAACTTGATCAGCTTGTAGGTGTCCCGGTCCTTGCCGGAGCTCACCACGATCTCGTCGCCGGTCACCGCTTCCACGGTGCCGCCGCGGCGCGCCACGACCACGGCCCCGGAGTCCACGGCCGCGCGCAGCTCCATGCCGGTGCCGACCAGGGGCGCCTCGCTGGCCAGCAGGGGCACCGCCTGGCGCTGCATGTTCGAGCCCATCAGGGCCCGGTTCGCGTCGTCGTGCTCGAGGAACGGGATCAGCGCCGTGGCCACCGAGACGGTCTGCTTCGGCGAGACGTCCATGAAGTCGATCTTGTCCGGGCTCACCAGGACGATGTCCTTGCCGTGCCGGGACGAAACGCGCGACTCGGTGAGGTTGCCCTTCTCATCAATCTTGGCGTTGGCCTGGGCGATGATGAAGTTGTCCTCGCGGTCCGCGGTGAGGTACTCCACGCGCTTGGTCACCGTGCCGTCCCGGACCACCCGGTAGGGGGTCTCGATGAAGCCGAGGTCGTTCACCCGGGCGTACGTGGCCAGGGAGGAGATCAGGCCGATGTTCGGCCCTTCCGGCGTCTCGATCGGGCACATCCGGCCGTAGTGGCTGGTGTGCACGTCGCGCACCTCGAAGCCGGCGCGCTCGCGGGACAATCCGCCGGGGCCCAGGGCGGAGAGGCGGCGCTTGTGCGTCAGTTCGGCCAGGGGGTTGGTCTGGTCCATGAACTGGCTGAGCTGGCTGCTGCCGAAGAACTCCTTGATCGCCGCCACGACGGGGCGGATGTTGATCAGGACCTGCGGGGTGATCTGCCCCGTCTCCTGGATCGTCATCCGCTCGCGGATGACCCGCTCCATGCGCAGCATGCCGATCCGGAACTGGTTCTGCAGCAGCTCGCCCACCGACCGCACGCGGCGGTTGCCCAGGTGGTCGATGTCGTCCACGGAGAAGTTCTCGTCCTCGTTCACCAGCCCGACCAGGTAGCGCACCACCTCGACGATATCGTCGCGCACCTGCTGGCCCTGGCGCGGCGCGCCCTCGCCGCCGATGACGTAGAGGACCTCCTTGGTGGAGGGGGCCAGGCCGAGCACGACGCGCGTGCCGCGGTCGATCTTCTTGACCTCGACCAGCTCGCCGTCCATCTTGGCCATGACCCGGACGAATGACCCGGTGAACTCCCGGCCGTCCTTCAGGCTGAGCGTGAACTCCTTCTTGTCCTTGTGCGCCTTGACGTCGTCGAACTCACCGCCCGTGGTCTGCACCAGGGTGCGGAACTCGAGCGGCACCTCCAGGCTGAGCTTGCGGTTCAGCTTGTAGCGCCCGACCTTGCCCAGGTCATAGCGGCGCGGGTCGAAGAACAGCGTCTGCAGCAGCTGCCGCGCGCTGTCCACGGTGGGCGGGTCGCCGGGGCGGAGGCGGCGGTAGATCTCGATCAGGGCCTCCTCCACCGCCTTCTGCCCGCTGCGCTCTTTGACCGGGTCCTTGGCCAGCGTGGCCTGGATGGCCTTGTCGTGGTCGTACAGCTTGAGGATCTTCTCGTCGCTGTCGTGGCCGAGGGCCCGCAGCAGCACGGTGACCGGGATCTTGCGCGTCCGGTCGATGCGGGTGGAGATGATGCCGTTGGCGTCCGCCTCCAGCTCCAGCCAGGCCCCGCGGTGCGGGATGACCGTGGCCGTGGGCATCAGGCGCCCCGCGGTGTCCGGGGTGAGGTTGTAGTACACGCCGGGCGAGCGCACCAGCTGGCTGACCACGACGCGCTCGGCGCCGTTGATGATGAAGGTGCCCCGCCGCGTCATCAGCGGCAGGTCGCCCATGAAGACTTCCTGCTCCTTGATCTCGCCCGTCTCCTTGATGAGGAGGCGGACCTTGACCTTGAGCGCCGCGCTGTAGTTGTAGTCGCGGTCGCGGCACTCTTCC
This sequence comes from bacterium, assembly GCA_035763845.1. GTDB lineage: Bacteria > Sysuimicrobiota > Sysuimicrobiia > Sysuimicrobiales > Kaftiobacteriaceae > Kaftiobacterium. The sequence continues at coordinate 9,187 of DASUAK010000070.1, forward strand.
TCTGAATACTTCAGGCGCTCCAGCCGGTAGCCGCCGAAGTCGAGGACCTGCTCGTCGTCGAAGATCGTCGGGGGCTCCGGGCGCTTGCCGCGCCCTTCGACGGCGAAGTGCAGCTCGAGGTTCCCCGTGAAGTCCTGGATCGGGGAGACCTCTTCGAACACTTCGCGGATGCCCTCCCGCAGGAACCACTCGTAGGAGCGCCGCTGAACCTCGATGAGATCCGGCACATCGAGAATCTCGGGAATCTTCGCCGAGCTGACCCGGGAGCGCCGCCCCCGCGTCACGAGCTGCCCGTTGACGGGAAAACGGGCCTTGCCCCCTGCCGCACGTCCAAGCGTCCGCCGGCTGCGTGTCTTCACGGGATGTCCTTCACCTCCAGCGAGAATCCAGGCGGGAAAAACAGCGAAAGCAAGGCTGGAAAATGCCTCGCTTTCGAATTGTCGGCTGTCCTCTCGTCAAAACTACGCGCCCTGACCCAGAATGCCGTAAAGAGTATAGTAGCGGCCCTGGGTCAGGGCGTCAAGCCTTTGCAGGAATCGGACTACTTGACCTCGACGGTCGCGCCCTCGGCCTCGAGCTTGGCCTTGATCTGCTCGGCCTCCTGCTTGCTGACCTTCTCCTTCACGGCCTTGGGGGCGCCGTCGACCAGGTCCTTGGCCTCCTTGAGGCCCAGGCCGGTCAGCTCGCGCACCACCTTGATGACCTGGATCTTCTTCTCGCCCACGGTCTTCAGGACGGCGTCGAACTCGGTCTGCTCCTCCACCGCCGCCGCGCCCGCCCCCGCGCCGGCCGCGGGGCCCGCCGCCACGGCCACCGGCGCCGCCGCGCTCACGCCGAACTTGCTCTCCAGCGTCTTCACCAGCTCGGCCAGCTCCAGCACGGTCAGGTTGCCGATGGCCTCGACGATCTCTTCCTTCCCCAGCTTGGTTGCCACGGTCCGCTCCTCCTCGACGTGTTCCCTACGTGGTTGCTTCCTTCTGCTGCTGAATCTGGCTCAAGGCGTACACGAGGTTGCGCTGCAGCCCGGTCAGCACCGAGGCCAGCCCGTACAGCGGCGCCTGGAGGGCGCCCAGGGCGATGGCCCGCATCTGCGGCTTGGCCGGCATCTCGGCGAGAGCCTTCACCTGCTCCGCGGACAGGACGCGCCCCTCGACGTAGGCGGCCTTGACCTCGAGCTTGCGCATCTGCCGGATGAACTCCTGGATGATGCGCGCCGGGGCGACCGGATCGGTGGGGTTCACCGCGACGGCGGTGGGTCCCTGCAGGTAGGGCTCCAGGCCGGCGATCCCCAGCTCCTCCGCCGCGCGCGCGAGCAGCGTGTTCTTCACGACCTTGTACGAGGTGCCGGCGTCGCGCAGCCTGCCGCGCAGCTGGCCGATCTCGGCGACGTTCAGGCCGCGGTAGTCGGTGAAGATGGCGGCCGAGGCGGTGCGCAGCCAGGTCCGGATGGCCTCCACCTGCTCGACCTTCTCCGGCCGGGCCTCGGTCCGCTCGCGGTGCTCGTGCTCGACGTGCGCTTCGGTCTTCACTCGTGCCTCCCGGAAACATCATGGGCCCGCCGCACGACGGGCCCACTGGAACGACGTGAGCACCTCGGCAGGCCGCCCGCTCGGGCGATTACGCTCCTCTGGAGCACCTGCTGTCTACGGCGCAGCGTATGCGATTCGTCCGGTCAAGCGGGGCCTAGTGTACCATTACGACGCGACCGCCGTCAACGCTTCGGCCTTCGCCGGGTCGACCTTCACCCCCGGGCCCATCGTGCTGGACAGCGTGATGGACCGCAGGTATGTCCCCTTGGCCGAGGCCGGCTTCGACCGGACGATGGCCTCCATCAGGGCGGTGAAGTTCGCGGCGAGCTGCTCCTCGGTGAAGGCGGCCTTGCCGATCGGCGCGTGGATGATCCCCGCTTTCTCCGTGCGGTACTCGATCTTGCCGGCTTTGATCTCCTTGACGGCCTTGGCCAGGTCGAAGGTCACCGTGCCCGCCTTCGGGTTCGGCATCAGCCCGCGCGGCCCGAGGACCCGGCCCAGCCGGCCGACCTGGCCCATCAGGTCGGGCGTGGCCACGGCGACGTCGAAGTCCAGCCAGCCGCCGTTGATCTTCTCGATGAACTCCTCGGCCCCGACGTGGTCCGCGCCGGCCGTCTCGGCCTCCTTGGCCTTCTCACCCTTCGCGAACACCAGCACACGCACCGACTTCCCGGTGCCGGCCGGCAGGGCCACCGTCCCGCGGACCTGCTGCTCCGCCTGCTTGGGATCGACCCCGAGGCGGATCGCCGCCTCGATCGTCTCGTTGAACTTCGCCCTGGCCGACGCCTTGACGAGGCGGATCGCCTCGCGGGGATCGTACAGGGTGGTTCCGTCGATGCTCTTCACTGCTTCCCGGTAGCGCTTGCCCTGATCCGGCATCTCCCACCCTCCTCCTCAGACGACCTGGATGCCCATCGAGCGCGCCGTGCCCTCGACCATGCGCACCGCGGCCTCGATGTCGTTCGCGTTGAGATCCTTCAGCTTCTGCTGGGCGATCTGGCGGACCTGGTCCTTGGTGACCTTACCGACTTTGTTCTTGTTGGGCTCGCCCGAGGCTTTCTCGAGCCCCGCGGCCTGCCGCAGCAGCACCGAGGCCGGCGGCGTCTTCGTCACGAAGGTGAAGGTGCGGTCGGCGAACACCGTGATCTCCACGGGCACGATCGTCCCCACCTGCGCGGCGGTCCGCTCGTTGTAGGTCTTGCAGAACTCCATGATGTTGACGCCGTGCTGGCCCAGCGCGGGGCCCACCGGCGGGGCCGGCGTGGCCTTGCCCGCGGGGATCTGCAGCTTGACGACGGCGATGATCTTCTTGGCCATGGCCTATACCTTCTCCACGTCTCCGAAGTTCAGCTCCACCGGCGTGGCCCGGCCGAAGATGGACACCAGCACGCGGACCTTCTCCTTCTCCAGCATCACCTCGTCCACGACGCCGGTGAAGTCGGCGAAGGGACCGCTCGTGATGCGGACCGTGGAGCCCTTCTGGAAGGTGATCCGGTACTTCGGCGTCTCATCGCGCAGCTGCTTGAGGAGCTGGCGCACCTCCGCGTCGTCGAGGGGCACGGGGCGCGCCCCCGAGCCGACGAAACCCGTCACGCCGGGCGTGTTTCGCACGACGTACCAGGAGTCGTCGTCCATGATCATCTCGACGAGCACGTAGCCGGGGTAGATCTTGCGGTCGACCTCGCGGCGCTTGCCGGCCTTGATCTCCTTCTCCTTCTCGGTGGGGACCAGGACCTGGCTGATCTTCTCGCCGCCCTGCGAGCGCATGGACTGCATCCTGCGCTCCAGGTTCGACTTCACCTTGTTCTCATAGCCCGAGTAGGTGTGGATGACGAACCACTTGATCCGGGGGTCCCTGGGGGCTTCCTCGGCGGGCGCCTCGACCGCGGCCTCGGCAGCCTGCGCCGCGGCCTCCGCGGCCTTGGCCTCCGCCTCCGCGGCCTCGCGCGATGCGGCGCGCTCGTCCCCGAAGACTTCCTTGATCAGGCTCTCTTTGATGTCTTCTGCCATTGGGTTTCCCGGAGGGGATCAGCGGACCAGGATGCGCTGGAACAACGCGCTGAAGAGCAGGTCCCACAGCCCGAGGTAGAGCGACATGGCCAGCAGCACGACGACCACGACGACGGTCATCGCGAACAGCTCCTGCCGGCTGGGCCAGTCCACCTTGGCCAGCTCGACGCGCACCTCCCGGAAGTAGCGGACGATGCGCTCGACGATCGACGGTCCGGAGCGCTGGCGCGGCGCTGCGGGACGGGCGACGGGGCGGTCGGGTCTGATGTCCGTGAGACGGGCCACGAAATCCCCCAGAAACAAAAAAAGACTTGACGGCCATCCCCGATTATAGGTGCCGGCCCCACCCCTGTCAACGAACGGAGGCGCCCGTCAGATGGTGAGCGCGCGCGACAGCTGCGCCAGGAAGACGAGCAGGTGGGCCAGGGTGAAGAGGACGAGGATGAAGCCCACCCCCCACTCGAAGGGCAGCCGGCCGTACCAGGGCACCTGGAACGGGGCGCCGTAGACCTGGACGATCGCCCCCCGGGCCAGGGTGGGCTCTCGCTGGAAGGTGCGCACCCCGGGGTTGAGCAGCCGCTCCAGCTCGTTCGCGCTGAACAGCCAGTAGCGGTAGTAGAACCGCGTCCGGGCCATCATCACCGCGCAGACCACCGTCCCGAACAGCCCGGCCAGATCCAGCAGCATCGCTGCGACCCGCACGACGTCGGGCACCCGCGCCAGGAGGAGGGAGGCCCCGGCCACGGCCAGGAGCAGCACATTGAAGAGGATGGATCCCGAGAGGACCCGCCAGCCCATCTCGCTCTCGTGCGCCGCCATCTGCACGGCGCTGCGGTAGCC
>DASUAK010000071.1:0-5804 GCA_035763845.1 bacterium
TGGCGTTTGAGGGCATGACGATCGAGAGTGTGTCCGTGGACGGGAAGAACGCCTACCGCTCGACCCGTGCCGGCACCGCGCCGTCGGCTTGGGCGTGCAGCGCGCCCCCCGGAGGAGCGCAGACGCCGCCGGACCCGAAGAACGTCAAAGGCGAGGTGACCGTGGCCCGCATCGGAGAGACGACGATCGCCGGGACCAAGACGTCGGGCTACGAATACGTATGGGTCGTGCAGGGGCAGTCGGTCAAGCAGCGGCTGTACGTCGCTGGCGACGGTCTTCCCCGGCGGCTGGTCGTCCTGGACGGCGCCGGCAAGCCGCAGACCACGATGGACTACTCCGACTTCAACGCCCCCATCACCATCGAGCTGCCGAGGTGCGGGTAGGCTCCGACCGACGCATTGCTCTACGGGTTTGGCGGTGGGCTGGCACGAAAGTTGCTACCTACTCCTATAGAACAGTGGTCAACGGGAGCTGTCTGCCGAACAAGTTCACGGATACTGCTATAATGGACTCAGCAGCCAAGCCCAGCTCCCTGGTTTCGTGTTCTTTTCGCAGGCGGAAGGGGTTGAGCCTTGCCGCGCACCCCAAAGGGTGAGAATCGGAGCGTGCCCGTGTGGCGGCATACGCCGGCACGCTCCCCGGAACGTCCTGCAGTGCAGTCGCAAGGGGGTACCCCCAGCAGCGCAAAGCTGTCCGGGGGCGCAGGAGGGCAGGGGTTGGATCGGGGAGTCAGACTGGTCGTAGCCGACGACCTCAACCTCGTCAGGAAGGGCATCAAGGCTCTACTGACGGGCCTGGAAGGCGTGACCGTCGTGGGAGAAGCCGAGACGGCGGACGAGGCGGTCGTCCTGGCCCGGAAGCTCCAGCCCGACGTGGTCCTCATGGACCAGAACATCGCCGGGAATGCCCTCCATGCCACCCGCCTCCTCAAGGAGGCCCTGCCCGCGGTCGAGATCATCATCATGACCGACCGGCTCAGCGACTCGAAGGCCCTCCAGGCCATCGAGGCGGGCGCCACCGGCTACGTCCTGAAGGACATCCCGGTGGCCAGTCTGGCCTCGGCGGTCCGGGCCGTCTGCAACGGGCGGGCTTTCTTCCATCCCGAGATCACCCGCAAGCTCATGCAGAAGCTCGGCTACCTGACCCGGGACCAGCGCGACCGGCTGCGCGTGGAGTTCGACGGCCTGACCCCCCGTGAGCTGGACATCCTGTTCGAGCTGGCGCGCGGCGGCACCGACCGGGAGATCGCCGCAAAGTTCGTCCTTTCCGAGGGAACGGTCAAGACCCATCTCCGGAACATCCTCAAGAAGCTCGGGGCCAGGAACCGAACCCAGGCCGTCGCCCACGTCCTCCGCAAGGGCCTGATCGACTAAACGGAACTCCAGAAATCTTCCTTTTGAGTGCCCACCTCTACCCGAACGACGGATGTTTGACTTCCCGCGCTGCGGGTTAAACTGCAATAGGCCACTTCATCCCCTGGGAATCTGCGCCTGAGGCTGATATCGCGTGGGTGTTGATTCGCTTGAATCCATGCTCGTTCACGCGCGGGCCGAGCATTGCTCCAAGCCCGTTGTCGACCGCGGCCAGCAGATCGTTCGGTTTGAGGGCTCCACGTATGTGATGGTCGGGATCTACTTCGCCAGGGCGCAAGGGATCGACGCCCGTCAGAATGGCGAACGTGAGCTGTACTACATCCTCAAGAGGAGGCCCTACCCGGGGACAGGTGGATCCGGGTCTCTCGATTAGGGTCGCGCACGGGCTCGTCGGGATCAGGCCGTGCGCTCTGTCATCTCTTGCCGCGCGAGGGACCGTGGATGGCGACCGTGGTTGCCGCAATGGATCGCGTTTCTCAGGCGCCGCTGCCGGATGGCGGGGTCCTGTCCGGTCTTGCGGTCCCCGCGGAAGCGGGATGGTACGTCATCCAGGTCAAGCCGCGTCAGGAGGGCCGAGTCCTCCGGCGTCTATCCTTGGCGGCGATCGCTACGATCCTTCCGTTCATCGAGGTCCCCCGGCGCCGGGGAGGGGGGAAGGGGCTTGAGCCGCTCTTTCCGGGCTATCTGTTCGTCCGGCTCCCCCACGTACTCTTCGATCCCGCCGGCTGGAGCCGGGTCCGCTGGACCCCGGGGGTCGTGCGGGTTCTGGGTGTCGGGGATACGCCCGTGGCCGTGCCGCCGGACCTGGTGGCGGCCATCGAGGAGCAGACGAGGGAGCTTGGGTTCGTTCGCCTGCCGTCGCCCTTCACCAACGGAGCACGGGTGCGGCTGCGGTCGGGGCCGTTCCAGGACCTGGAGGCGATGTTCGAGCGCCCGCTGTCCCGGTCGGGCCGGGTGCTCGTCCTCCTGCAGCTGTTGGGGCAGCCGACGCCCGTTGAGGTTGACGAAGACTGTCTGGAGTTCGCGTAGAACGGCAGTCGGAGACCGACAAATCGAGATGATACGTCGCCCCTTGCTTCGCGGGCCTGTTCTGCGCCACGAATGGCGGAGCTGTGCCCGGGGAGGTGTTCTGCTGTGATACGGAGAGTCGCTTTTGTCGCTGCCGCGGCCTGCCTGGCGGCCGTGTTGTCGGTGCCCGCCGCTGCGCAGACGCCTCCGGAGTCCTACATCCTCGGGGCGGGGGATACTATCGACGTCGTCGTCTACGGGGAAGCGGACCTGACCCGGACGGTCACCATCAAGCCGGACGGGACGATCGCCCTCCCGCTGCTGGGCGAGGTGAAGGCCGCGGGGAAGACAACCGGCCAGCTTGCCGCCGAGCTCGGGAAGCTGTACGCGAAGTACCTCAAACAGCCGTCCATCAGCGTGACCGTCCGGGAATTCCGCGTCGACCGCATCTACATCCTGGGACAGGTGAGCCGGCCCGGCGAGTACCAGCTGCGGCCGGGACTCGGCATCATGGAGCTGCTGGCCAACGCCGGCGGGCCGACCACGCGGGCGGATCTGGCGAAGGTCGTCGTGATCCGCGGCCGGACCGAAGCGATGCAGCTGAACGTCCTGGAGGCTCTGGGCAAGAACCGCAATCCCGACGTGAAGCTGCTCGCCGGGGACGTGCTGTTCGTCCCCGAGACGGACAAGCGCATCGTGATCCTCGGCCAGGTGAACCGGCCCGGCGCCTATGAGCTCCTCGAGGGGCAGCGGGTCTCCGACCTCATCGCCGCGGCGGGCGGGCTGACCGCGCAGGCAGGTCCCGCCGGCAGCTTCATCGTGCGGGGCGGGCAGCAGGTCCCGGTGGACGTCAAGAAGGTCCTGGCCGGGGACCAGGAGGCGAACGCCGTGCTCCAGCCGGGCGACATGATGGTCGTGCCGGAGTCGCGGAACCGGTTCGCCGTGCTGGGCGCCGTGAACAACCCGGGCACCTTCAACCTGACCGACGGGCTGAAGATCGTGGACGCCGTGGCCATGGCCGGAGGCCCGACCGGCCGCGGGCGGTTGAGCAACGTCATCCTCGTGCGCGTGGAAGGCGGTCAGACCAAGCGGATCGAAGTTAATCTCGAGCGCGCCATCGCAGGCCGGGAGACCGACCAGAACCTCATACTGCAGACCGGTGACATCGTCTTCGTCCCGGACCGGGTGACGGTCGGGCAGGCCGGCGAGTGGCTGAACCTGTTCAATCTGATCCGGCTGGTGTTCGGCGGCTTTTAGCAATAGGAGGGGGTGGATCCCGTGGAACTGCGCCACTACTATGACATCCTCAGGAAGCGGGTCTGGGTCATCCTGCTGCTCACCGCGGTGGCGGTGACCGGGGTCACCTTCCAGCTGGCGACACGGCCGGAGAAGTACGAGGCGGAGGTGGCCATGATGGTCACCCCGCGCATCCTCGCGCCGTCGTCGTCGGCCTTCGAGGACCCCGGGCTGTGGGCGTTCCAGTCCGGCTACCGGCAGACGGTCCTCGGCAACGTCGGCATGATCATCAGGAGCAACACGGTGCTCCAGCGCGTCCAGCGCCGCGTCGGGGATGTCACGCTCGGTGAGCTCTACCGGGATGTGCGGGTGCAGCCGGTGCGCGGCACCGACTTCATGGTCATCACGGCCGCGCACCGCGACGCCACCCGCGCGGCCCAGATCGCCAACGCCACCGCGGACGAGTTCACCCGGTACTTCGCCGAGGTGAACGCGGCAGAGGCGAAGCTGGAGCGGACATTCATCGAAGGTCAGCTGGGGCAGGCCCGCGGCCGCCTGGCTTCCGCCGAGCAGGAGATCCTGGCGTTCAAGGAGCAGACCGGGATCGTCGCCCCGAGCGAGCACGTGGCCTGGACCGTGCGGCGCCTCCTCGACACGCAGTCCGCGTATGAGATCGCGCTGCTGGACGAGCAGGTCGCGCGGACCCGGCTCTCCTTCCTGCGGACCCGCCTGGGCTCACAGAGCGAGATGCGGCAGGCCTCGGTGTCGATCGGGACCAACCCGGTCTTCGGGCAGCTGCGGGACACCTTGACGAGCCTGGAGGTCGAACTGGCGGCGCTGCGGCAGGTGTACACCGACCAGCATCCCAAGGTCAAGACGGCGCTGGGCCGCATCAAGGACACGCGGGCCCAGATGACGCGGGTCGCCCAGACGGCGGTCGCCGGCCAGACGTTGGGCATCAACCCCATCCGTGAGAACATCGTCACGGCCATGATCGACAACGAGGTGGGCGCGGCGGCGGCCGCCGCCAGGGCCCAGGGCACCGCGGGGATCGTCAAGGGTCTGGAAGCCCGCGTGAACGCCCTGCCCAAGGCTGAAGCCACCCTGGCGCGGCTGGAGCGCGACGTGCGCATCGCCGAGTCCCTGTTCGTGAAGCTCTCCTCGCTGCACCAGGAAGCGCTGATCCGGGAGCATAAGGCATCCTCCACCGGCCAGGCGGCGGTGCTCGTGGTCGACCCGGCCGCGGTGCCGCTGCGGCCGGAGTCCAAGGAGCTGCCGGTGCGGGCCGGGATGGCCGGCCTCCTCGGGCTGGTCATGGGTGCCGGGCTCGCCCTGCTGATGGAGAGCCTGGACACGCGGGTCAGCACGACCCGCGATGCCGAGGCGACCTACGGGCTGCCCGTCCTGGGCGCGATCCCGACGATGAGCGCCAGGACGCACAAGCAGCTGACCACGGCTCCCACCACGTCCACGCTGATGCTGTCGCTGATCACGGCCCTCGTCATCGGCGGCATGCTTGTAGGCATCTACACCCTGCAGGCGCGGGCCACGCCCGACGTCACGCAGGTCGCGCCGGCGGTCACGCAGCCCGTCTCGGCGCCGCGCTAGGAGGATGGCTGTGGCGGTGGTCAAGCCCAAGCCGGCACGGGAGGATCTCCTCACGGCGTACGGCGAGATCTCCCCGTTCGCCGAGGCCTACCGCGCGCTGCGGATCAGCGTCCTCCAGAGCAACGGAACGGCGCCGTGGTCGGTGGGGATCACCGGCATCCACCCCGCCCACGGCGCCACCACGACCGTTGCCAACTTCGGGCTCATCACGGCCGAGACCGACAGCCGCGTCATCCTCCTGGATGCCGACCTCTACAAGCCTTCGCTGTACAGGATCCTGGACGTGCCGAACGAGCCCGGCCTGTCCGGGATCCTGGAAGGCAAGGCCCGGGTCAATGACACCCTGTACGCAGTGCCCGGGACGCCGCAGCTGCGCGTGCTGCCGGCGGGCCCCAAGGTTCGCAACCCCGCCGCCCTGCTGCGGCCGCACCTGGTGATGGATCTCCTCCGCGAGCTGCGGACGTGGTGCGACCTGCTCGTCGTGGACCTTCCGTCGGTGGGCGCCGTGGCGTACGCCTCGTCCCTGGCGTCCTTCCTGGACGCCGTGCTGCTGGTGGTCCGTGCGGACACGCCCAAGGC
>DASUAK010000072.1:0-5051 GCA_035763845.1 bacterium
CTCATCGAAACCGCGGTGAAGCACGTGCGCCGGCGCGTCCCGGTCCTGGCGGGCACGGGGACCAACAACCACGCCGAGACGCTGCGCCTCACCCAGTTCGCCCGGCGCGCCAGCGCCGATGCGGCCCTGGTCGTCGTGCCCTATTACGTCCGGCCGACGCAGGAAGGTCTCTATCGCCACTTCCGGGCCATCGCGGACCACGTTGACATCCCCATCGTCATCTACAATATCCCGGGGCGGACGGCGGCCAACATCGAGCCGGCCACGATCGCCCGTCTGGCCCGTGACTGCCGCAACATCGTCGGGGTGAAGGAAGCGAACAAGGACTTCGAGCACGTGAACCGGGTCCTGCACCTGTGCGGGCGCGGCTTCCTCGTGTACTCGGGGATCGAGCTGCTGTGCTTCCCGATGCTGGCTATCGGCGGGGCGGGGCACGTCAGCGCCACCGGAAACGTGCTGCCCCGCGAAGTCGCCGGCCTGTACGACCTGGTACAGGCCGGCCGCTGGGAGGAGGCGCGCCAGCTGCACTACCACCTCCTGCCGATGAACGAAGCGCTGTTCCTCGAGACGAATCCGGTCCCGGTGAAGACCGCCCTGGGCCTGATGGGCAGGATCGACCCCGAGGTGCGGCTGCCGCTCGCGCCGATGAGCCCCGAGAACGCGGCCCGGCTGCGTCAGGTGATGGCCGGCTACGGCCTGCTGCCCGCGGAGGTGACGGCCGATGCCCGCGCGGACGGGTGAGCAGTTCATCGCCGGGCTGCGCGCGCAGCCTCGCGACGTTTGGATCGGCGGGACGCGCGTCACCGACGTCGCCGCCGATCCCGCCTTCCGGAACGTCGTCCGCAGCGTCGCCGCGCTGTACGACCTCCAGCACGATCCCGCCCGCCGGGACGAGATGACCTATGTCTCGCCCAGCACGGGCGAGCGGGTGGGGCTCTCTTTCCTCACCCCGCGGACCCGGGACGATCTCCTCCGCGTCCGGCGGATGATGAAGGTCTGGGTGGACTACTCCGGCGGGATGTTGGGCCGCACGCCCGACTATCTGAACCGCGCCCTGATGGCCTACGCCGCGGCCGCCGACTACTGCGGGGAGAACGATCCCCGCTTCGCCCAGAACCTGCGGCGCTACTACGAGCACGTCCGCGAGCACGATCTCTGCCTGACGCACACCCTGATCAACCCGCAGGCGAACCGCTCCACCGGTCCGGGGGGGCAGGCCGACCCGCACCTCGCCGCGCGCCTCGTCCGGGAGACCGACCGGGGCATCGTCATCCGGGGCGCCCGGATGCTCGCCACGCTGCCGGTCGCGGACGAGATCATGGTGTTTCCCTCGACCCTGCTGCGCGCCGGCGACGAGGACAGGCCCTATGCCTTCGCCTTCGCCGTGCCCTGCGGGATCCGGGGGATGCGCTTCCTCTGCCGCGAGACCTTCGATCCGGCCGGGGCAAGCTTCGACTATCCGCTGAGCAGCCGGTTCGAGGAGATGGACGCCGTCGTGATCTTCGACGACGTGCTGGTGCCCTGGGAGCGGGTCTTCCTGCTCGGCGACGTGGAGCGCTGCAACAGGGCGTTCTCGGCGACCGGTGCCGTGGCCCACATGGCGCACCAGGTCATCACGAAGAACATCGGCAAGACCGAGTTCATCCTCGGCATCGCCTCGCTGCTCGTGGATGCCATCGCCATCGAGTCGTTCCAGCACGTGCAGGGGAAGATCGCCGAGATCGTCTACTACCTGGAGGCGATGAAGGCGTTCGCGCGCGCCAGCGAGGCGGACGCGGCGATCGACCGGTGGGGGACGATGACGCCGGCCTGGCCGCCGCTCGACGCCGCGCGGAACATGTTCACCTGGATGTATCCCCGGATGATCGAGATCCTCCAGCTGCTGGGGGCCAGCGGGCTGATGGGACGTCCCACGCGGGCCGACCTGGAGAGCGAGGAGCTGCGCCCGCTGATCGACCGCTACTACCAGGCCGCGCGGATGGATGCCGAGGACCGGGTCGGTCTGTTCCGCCTGGCCTGGGACGCCGCGCTCAGCGCCTTCGGCTCGCGCCAGGTGCTCTACGAGCGCTTCTTCTTCGGCGATCCGGTCCGCATGCAGATGGCCACCTTCGGCTCCTACGACCGGCGGCCGTACATGGACCGGGTGCGGGAGTTCCTCAAGCGCGCCGAACGCGAGGCCGCCCAGACCCCGGCGCCCAAGGCATGACCAGCCCGGCGGCGCCGGTGGACGCGCTGCACTTCCGGCGGATCATGGGCCGCTTCGCCACGGGCGTGACCGTGGTCGGGGCCGAGCACGGCGGCGAGGTGCACGGGATGACCGCCAACGCCGTGACCTCGGTCTCCCTCGACCCCCTCCTGGTGCTGGTCTGCGTCGCCCGGCAGGCGCGGATGATGCGGTTCGTCGAGCAGGCCGCGGGCTTCTCCGTCAACATCCTCTCGCACGACCAGGAGGCCCTGTCCCGGTACTTCGCGGGCTCCTGGGCAGGGGCGAGCCCGCCGGAGTTCCGCTTCGTGCCGTGGGAGGGCGGGCCGCGTCTCGTCGGGGCCATCGCCGCGCTCGGCTGCCGGGTCGAGCGATTGGTGGAGGCGGGCGATCACTGGATCGTTCTCGGCCGGGTCGATGCGCTCCACGAGGGCGACCCGGGCGCCGAGCCGCTGCTCTTCTATGGGGGGAAGTACCGGCGCCTCTCCGCGCTGGAGGCCGTCCCGGCACCCGACCTGTGGACCGACGACGCCGTGCAGATCTACTACGACGGATGGTCGGGCGGGGACCGATGACCGACGCCGCGACGGCCGACATCCTCCGCCTCGGCCACGTCGAGTACCGCGTCACCGACCTGGAGCGGGCACGGGAATTCTACGTCGACCTGCTGGGCCTCGTCGAGACCGCGCGCGATCGCGACCGGATCTACCTGCGGGGGCTGGAGGAGCGCGAGCACCACAGCTTCACCCTGCGCGCGGCCGAGACGCCCGGGGTCTCCCACCTGGCCTTCCGGGTGGCGGGGGAGGAGGACCTCGAGCATCTGGAGCGGCACGCCGCGCAGGCGGGTCTGCCCGTGCGGTGGGTCGCTCCCGGAACGGAAGAAGGGCAGGGCCGCGCCCTCCGCCTTCAGGATCCGGCGGGGCTGCCGGTGGAGTTCTACCACGCGATGGAGCAGGTGGAGCGCCGGCTGCAGCGCTTCGACCTGTACCGCGGGCCGCACGTGATGCGCATCGACCACGTGAACGCGCAGGTGCCCGACGTGCAGCGCGCCTACGACTGGTACACGCAGGCCTGGGGCTTCCGCTGCTCCGAGTACACGGAGACGGACGACCGCCCCGGGCGGCTGTGGGCGGCCTGGCTGCACCGCAAGCAGAACGTGCACGACATCGCCCTCATGAACGGGATCGGGCCGCGCGTCCACCATGCCGGCTTCTGGGTGCCGGACGCGCCCGCGGTGCTGCGGGCCTGCGACATCCTGGCGGGGGCGGGGTGGCAGGACGCGATCGAGCGGGGGCCCGGCCGCCACGGCATCAGCAACGCGCTGTTCGTCTACCTGCGCGACCGCGACGGCAACCGCGTGGAGCTGTACGCCGGGGATTACCTCATCGCCGACCCCGACTGGCGGCCGATCCGCTGGAGCATCAACGATCCCCGCCGCGCCACCTTCTGGGGCCACATCCCCCCGAAGTCCTGGTTCGAGGAGGCGGCCCGCGTCGAGTCGGTCGACGACGGCACGCTCGTCGAGCCCCGCGCCCCGCTGCTCACCGACCGTCCTTCGTTCGTGACCTGATGGAGTGGTGGAAGCAGCTCTTCAACTCGCCGATCTATTTCGAGCTTTACGCCGCCGAGGACACGAAGAAAGCGGTCAAGGAGGTCCGCGACCTCCTCCGCCTGCTGGATCTCCAGCCGCCGGCCCGCGTCCTGGACGTTCCCTGCGGCTACGGCCGCCATGCCCTCGAGCTGGCGCGGCGCGGCTTCACCGTGACCGGGATCGACGCCTCCCCCGTGCAGCTGGCGCGCGCCCGGGAGGAGGCGGGAAAGGCGGGCGTGGCCGTCGATCTGCGGGAGGTGGACGCGCGGGAGCTGCCGTTCGAGGGCGAGTTCGATCTCGCCATCAACATGTTCCTCTCGTTCGGCTACTTCGAGACCGACGCCGAGCACCTGGCGATGCTGGCCGGCATCGCGCGCGCCCTGCGCCCGGGCGGGCGGTTCCTCATGCATCTGTGGAACCGGGAGTACGAGATCCGCTACTTCGATCAGTACCAGGTGGACCGCAGCGGGGACGTCGTCGAGGTGGAGGAGTGGGAGTTCGATCACCTGCGCGGCCGCCTGAACTGGAAGAACACCGCCTTCTTCCCCGACGGCCGCCGGGAGTCGTGGTGGCACTCCATCCGCGCCTATACCATCGCCGAGCTGCGCGGTCTCCTCGAACGGGCCGGGCTGCGGCTGGAGGCGGTGTACGGAGGGCTGGGCGGGGAGCCGTACTCGATCGAGAGCGAGGAGTCCGTCCTGATCGCCGAACGTCCCTAGGCGCGGGCGCGCCGCGCCGCCAGCTCGTGCGGGAGCAGCGCGGCGTAGATCGCGCGGCACATCGGGGTGGGCACCCCGTGCCGCCGACCGAGGCGCACCACGGTTCCCAGCAGGGTCTCGAGCTCCGTCCGCCGTCCCGCGGCGAGGTCCGTGTGCAGCGAGGAGCGGCCGCCCGGATCCAGTGCCATCGCGAAGGCCCTGACGCGCTCGCGCTCCCCTTCCGGGATCGGCACGCCGTGGGCGCGGCCGACCGCCGCCACCTCACCCGCGACGTCCAGATACATCTCCAGCGTCTCCGGCGACTGCCGCATCTCTCCGATGGGCAGCCGGGTCAGCGCCGACATCCCGCCCTGCGCGTTGATGAAGATGAACTTCTCCCACATCGCCACGAGGATCTGCTGTGAGGTTTCGACCGGCACCCCGGCGGAGGCGAACGCGGCGTGGGCCGCGCGGGCGCGCGGCGTGACCCTGCCGTCCAGCTCCCCGAGCACCACGCGGCGGATGCCGCCCGTCTGCCGGATCACGCCCGGGGCGGCGA
>DASUAK010000073.1:0-5207 GCA_035763845.1 bacterium
CCCCTCGCGCCCCAGCAGCGAGCGGAGGTCGCCGAACCCCCGCTCATCCGGCGCGGTCAAGCAGCTCGACCTCCTCGGCGGTCAGCGCCCATCCCAGCGCGCCCGCGTTCTCCCGCGCCTGCGCGCCGGTCTTGGCGCCGGGGATCGGCAGCGCTCCTTTGGCCACGCACCAGTTCACGGCGACCTGAGCGGGCGTCTTGCCCCGCTGGGCCGCGATTTCGCGCAGCCGGCGAAGCAGCGGCTCGATCTGGGCGAAGACCTGCGCGGTGAACCGCCGTCCCCGCATCCCCGGCGGACGGCGGCCCGGCGCGTATTTGCCGCTCAGCACGCCTTTGGCGAGGGGTCCGTAGGCGATGAAGGTAACGCCCAGTTCGCGGCAGACATCCAGCAGACCGTCGCGCATCGCGCCGCGGTCGATCAGGCTGAGCTTCACCTGATTGCTGGCCAGGGGGATGCCGTGCCGGGCGAGCGCCTCGTGCGCCCGCCGCATCTGCTCGGCCGAGTAGTTCGAGACGCCCACGGCGCGGATCAGCCCGGCCCGGTGCGCCTCGGCCATCGCGTCCATCCACGTCTCGATCGGCACCGGCGGAAGGGGCCAGTGCATCTGGTACAGATCCACCGCCGGCATCCGCAGCCGCTTGAGGCTGCGCTCGAGCGCCCGGGTCAGCGAGGCCCCGCTCAGGCGCGTGGGGTACGGCATGAACTTCGTGGCGACGACGACCGGGGCATGGGTCTTCCGGGTGAACTCGCCGAGGAACCGCTCCGAGCGCCCGCCGCCGTAGATCTCCGCCGAGTCGAAGAAGGTCAGCCCGGCCCGGACGCTTTCTTCGAATGCTTCAAAGACGTCCCGCTCGGAAAAATCCTTACCGAAGCCCCAGTACATGCGGTCGCCCCACTGCCAGGTACCGACGCCGACCGATGGTACGCGAGGCCCGTGAGGGCCGAGCGTGATCATTTGGATCCCGTCCATGGGACCGCGCACTTCGCTCCAGCGCGCCTGGTTCTCCTGCAGGGGACGCCGGAGGGGGCCGCCGAAGGCCCAGATACGATCCCCGGCAGGAGGCGATGACCATGGTCGTCAGCAGACACCCGGCCGCGGCGCGGCGCGCGGCCCCCGGCGCGGCAGCTCTCACCGAACGGATCCTCGACCGGCTGTTCCCCTCACCGCGCCCCTTCGCCGTGCGTCTCTGGAACGGCGCAACGCTCCCGGCCGCGGGTGAGAGTGCCTTCACGCTCGTGCTCACCCATCCGGGCGCGCTGCGGCGCATGCTGCTGCCGCCGGGCGATCTCACCATCGGCGAGGCCTTCGTGCGCGGCGACTTCGATGTGGAGGGGGATCTCGAGGCGACGGTCGCTGCGGGAGTGGACGCCGCCGAGAGACAATCGGCCGTGAAGTGGCTGACGACTGCACTGTGGACCCTCGCCCTACCTCGCACGGCCGTGCGGGGATCGATTCCTCCACGGGCGAAACAGCGCGGGCGTGTGCACTCGCTGGAACGAGATCGCGCGGCCGTGCAACATCATTACGACATCGGCAACGACTTCTACGCGCTGTGGCTCGACCGCCGCATGGTGTACTCCTGCGCCTACTTCCCGACGGGTGAGGAGGACATCGACGCCGCGCAGGAGGCCAAGCTCGAGCATATCTGCCGCAAGCTGCGGCTGCGACCGGGCGAGCGGCTGCTGGACATCGGCTGCGGCTGGGGCGGCCTGGTCGCGTACGCGGCCGAACGATACGGCGCGCACGCCGTCGGCGTCACGCTGAGCGAGCCGCAGGCGGCGGTCGCGCGGGAACGGCTCCGGGCGGCCCGGCTGGACGGCCGGGCCGAGATCCGGATCTGCGACTACCGCGAGGTCCGGGACGGACCCTTCGATAAGATCGTCAGCGTGGGCATGGTGGAGCACGTCGGGCGGAGCCGCCTGCCGGCCTACTTCAAGGCGGCCTGGGCGCTGCTGCGGCCCGGCGGGCTGTTCTTGAACCACGGCATCACGGTGCGGGGCGCTCCCACCGCCTGGCGCGGCAGGGGCCGACGCCAGTCGTTCATCCAGGCGCACATCTTCCCCGACGGCGAGCTCCTGCCCATCGCGGACAACATCGCCCCTGCGCAACGGGTCGGCTTCGAGGTGCGGGACGTCGAGAACCTGCGCGAGCACTATGCGCGCACGCTCCGGCTGTGGCTGCAGCGGCTGGAGACCGGCCGAGACCGGGCGATCGAGCTGGTCGGCGAGGGGCGCTACCGGATGTGGCGGATCTACCTTGCGGCCTGCGCACAGGGCTTCGCGGTGGGGCGCACGCAGGTCTTCCAGACGCTGCTGGCCCGCCCGGAGACCACGGGGACCGTCGGGCTCCCGTGGTCCCGGGCAGACGTGTACCGCTGATCCGGCTACTTCACGATCAGGGTGCCCTTCATCCCGCCGTCGTAGTGGCCCTCCACGTGACAGCCGTACTCGAAGGTGCCCTTCTTCGCCGGCGTGAACTTGAGCGTAACGCTCTTGCCCTTGACCACCTCGGTCTCGAACAACACGGGGGCGGCCGCCATCCCCACCCCGGGGAACTCCGCGACGATCTCGCCGGTATCCTTGAAGTACGTGGTGCTCAGCGCGAAGGCGTCCATGTCCTCCACCTTGCCCTTGGGCACGGCGTACAGCAGGAACTCGTGCTCGACGGTGCCCTTGTTCACGAGCGTCAGCTCTACGGGCACACCGGCCTGCAGCGTGACGTTCTTCGGTGAGAACTTGAACTCGGTCAGCGTGAGCGTGACCTTCTGGGTCTTCGGCGCGGCGGAGGCGCCGAGGCTGACCATCGCGAGCAGCGCAACCACGAGCAGCACTCTGACTGCAATCCGCATGATGGCATCCCCCCACTGAGAATATGGGGGCTATTGTACTGAGCAGGACTTCGGATGAATACCCCCAACTGAGTCAGGAATCGGAACGTGCGGGAGAAAGGCTGTGCGCGCTGTGCGTCGATGGCGTCGCTGACGGTGATCGATCGAGCGCTGGATGAGTTCTTCGGGGTCAGCGCTGCCGGCCCGGATCCGGGCTTCTCCCGCTTCATCCCCGCGACGTACGATCCGATCCACTTCGACTGGCGGAACACCTTCGAGCCCGGCTTCACCACCCTCTTCAACGGGCTGATGCTGCGCGGAGCCGAGGACGTCTCGACCGTCTTCTGCTCGGTCTTCCCCGCCGCGGAGGTCCTCGACGAGTTCCTCGAGGCGGCCCGCCCCGGGGACCTGTTCTTCACGCACCACCCGCTGTTCATCGAAACCGGGGACCCTCGCGGCGAGCCGGGACGGGGATTCCTGCCGATCGCCCCGGATCGGATCGAAGCGATGCGCGATAAGGCGCTCTCGTTCTACTCGTGCCATGCGCCCCTCGACGTCCACCCGGAAGTCGGCACGACGGCGGCGATGGTCGACGCCCTCGGCGGCCGCCGGATGGACGGGTTCTGGCCGTACGGGGCGGGCTACGCCGGGGTGATCTGCGCGGTCGAGCCGCTCGCCCGCCACGAGCTCATCACCCGCCTGCGCGAGATCTTCGATCTCCCCTACGTGGACGTGGACGGCGGCCACCCCGCCGCCATCCGGCGCCTCGCGGTCGTGGCAGGAGCAGGGTACAAGGTCGAGCCCATGCGCGAGGCGGAAGCGGGGGGAGCGCAGGCGTACGTGACAGGGGAGATCCACGACCGGATCGCCGACGACTACGGCCGGGGGCTGCTCGCCCAGACCAAGGTCTTTGCCGCCGAGACCGCCATGGCCCTCATCGGCGTCTCCCATGCCGCCTCGGAGCACCTCGTGATGGAGACCCAGATGCCGGAGTGGCTCACCGCCCGCTTCAAGATCGAAGTCGTTCCCCTCGCCCCCTCCACCTGGTGGCGCTAGGCCCCTCCTCCCTTTAGTTGAAGGAAGCCTGCCGGGAACTATCGAACGTAAGTTCGACTAACTCAGGCTTCCGCCTTCAAGGAGGGACGCCCCGTGACACTCCGTCAGATCCTCGACCACCTTGCCGCCGATACCCGGCGCTCGTCCCGCATCGCCGCCTGGCGGGAGATCCCCGCCCGGCCGGCCCGGTACGCGCCCTTCCCGGACGGACTCGATCCGGCCCTCACCGGGGCGCTGCGGCACCGCGGCATCGAGCAGCTGTACGCTCATCAGGCGGAGGCGTTCGCGGCGGTGGCCCGCGGAGAGAGCATCACGGTGGTCACCCCCACGGCCAGCGGCAAGACCCTGTGCTACAACCTGCCCGTCCTCGACCGCATCCTGCGCGAGCCCTCCGCCCGGGCGCTGTACCTCTTCCCCACCAAGGCGCTGTCGGCCGATCAGGTGGACGAGCTGCAGCAGCTGATCGGCGTCATCGGCCGGGACATCAAGACCTTCACCTACGACGGCGACACGCCGGCCAGCGCCCGCCGGGCGATCCGCTCCGCCGGGCACATCGTCGTCAGCAACCCCGACATGCTGCACACGGCGATCCTCCCCCACCACACCAAGTGGCTGCGGCTGTTCGAGAACCTGCGCTACGTCGTGATCGACGAGCTGCACCAGTACCGCGGGGTCTTCGGCAGCCACGTCGCCAACGTGCTGCGCCGGCTGGGGCGCATCTGCGCCTTCTACGGCAGCGATCCCCAGGTGATCTGCACCAGTGCCACGATCGGCAATCCGAAAGAGCACGCCGAGCGTCTCACCGGCCGGCCCATCACCCTCATCGACCGGACCGGGGCGCCCAGCGGCGAGAAGGTGATCGCCTTCGTCAACCCGCCGCTGGTGAACCGCGAGCTCGGCATCCGGCGGGATACCCTGATGGAGGTCCGCGAGCTGGCCGGGGAGTTCATCCGCGGCGGCGTGCCCTCCATCGTCTTCGGCCGCAGCCGCCTGGCCGCCGAGCTGCTGACGGCCTATCTCAAGGACCTCGCCCGCGAAACCGGAGGCGACCCCGGCCGCGTGCAGGGCTACCGCGCCGGCTACCTGCCCAGCGAGCGACGCGCCGTGGAGCGCGGGCTGCGCGACGGCTCCATCCAGGCGGTGGCCTCGACGAACGCCCTCGAGCTCGGCATCGACATCGGCCAGCTCAGCACCGCGATCCTCGCCGGCTATCCCGGGACGATCGCCTCCACCTGGCAGCAGATGGGCCGCGCCGGGCGCACCGCCGAGCTGTCCGCGGCGTTCCTTGTCGCCACCAGCAGCCCGCTCGACCAGTACATCGTC
>DASUAK010000074.1:0-24759 GCA_035763845.1 bacterium
CCTCGACTGTATGACGGCAAGGGGCCGGGGCGTATCGGGCGGGTGCCCGATGAGCGCTCAGAGGGCGGCGCGCACCCCCACCTCGTCGAGGTGCCGGAGGAGATCGGCGGGATCCTCGTACACGCGGTAGGCGCCGGCCCGTTCGAGCTCGGCCTCACCGTAGCCGCCGGACAGCAGCCCGATGCCCAGGGCGCCGGCGCGCCGCGCCGCGAGGATGTCCCAAACACTGTCCCCGACGACAACCGATCTGGCGATGGGTACCCGCAGCCGCCGGGCGGCGGCGAGGAAGAGGTCGGGATCCGGCTTCGCATGCTCCACGTCGTCGCGCGTCACGATCGGGACGACGGCGGGGAGCCTGAGCACCTGAAGCGCAGGGGCCGCCGTGGTCCTGCGCCCGCTGGTCGCGATCGCCCAGGGGACGCCCAGCCGGGTGAGCGCTGTGATGAGGTCGGTGCTGCCGGGAAGGGCCCGGACCTGGCCGACGAGACCGGCGTAGAATTCCCGGTGGGACCGCTGCGCCGCGGAGATCTCATCCGCCGTCAAGGCGCGACCCGTCTCCCGCGCCACGGCGTCGACGAACAGGCCGCCGCTCATCCCGATCTTGCGGTGGATGCGCCAGACCGACAGCCTGATGCCGATGGACTCCAGGGCCTGGCGCCAGGCCAGGACGTGCTCGTACACGCTGTCGACTAGCGTCCCATCGAGATCGAAGAGAAACGCGGGCGTGCCCCTGGCCCCGCGTCGTGAGCGTGGCGCCATCTCTCAGTTCCTCCTCCCGTGGGTGCCGCCCAGCAGCCTTCGACCGCCGGCGGCGGTGCGCCCGTCATCGGCGGGACTCGCTCGCACGCACCGTGAGGCGGGCGAGAGGCTAAATCAGACGTTGAGCTCGCGCAGCTCACCGGTGACCATGTAGACGATCCGCTCGCAGACGTTGGTGAGGTGGTCGGCGGCCCGCTCGAGGTGGCGCGCGACGATGAGCAGCTCCAGCGCGCGGGGGACCGTCTGCGGGTCGCTGATCATCAGATCCAGCAGGTCATGGAGGACCCGGTTGCGGAGCTCATCGACCGCGTCGTCCTTCGCCGCCGCCCGGCGGGCGAGGACGGGATCCTGGGCGTGGAAGGCATCGAGAGTGTCCCGCATCATCTCCTGGAGCTGGGCGTCCATCCGCGGGATGTCCTCGAGCGCCATGACGGGCGGCTCGCTCCCCAGCCGCTTCACCGCGCGGGAGATGCCCTCGGCATGGTCGGCCATGCGCTCCAGATCGATGGTGATGGCAAAGACGGCGGCGATCGCACGGAGGTCCCGGGCCATCGGCTGCTGGGTGGCGAGCAGGCGCATGCAGCGCTGCTCGAGGTCCATGTGCTGGGCGTCGATCGCGTCGTCTTCGGCGATCACGCGCTCCGCCGCGGTGACGTCCCGCTCCCGCAGGGCCTCCACGGAGCGGTGGATCGCCTCCCCCGCCCGCTCCCCCATCCGCACGACGTCGTCCCGCAGGCGCTGGAGCTCGCGCTCGTACGCTTCGCGCGTCACTAGCCGAACCGCCCCGTGATGTAGTCTTCCGTCCGCCTGTCCGTCGGCCGCGTGAAAAGGTCGTTCGTCGCGCCGAATTCGATCAGCTCGCCGTCCAGGAAGAAACCCGTGAGGTCGGAGACGCGCGCCGCCTGCTGCATGTTGTGGGTGACGATCACGATGGTGATCTCCTGCGCCAAATCGCGGGCCAGCTCTTCGATGCGCAGGGTGCTGGCCGGATCGAGCGCCGAGGCGGGCTCGTCCATCAGGAGCACCTCCGGGGAGACGGCCAGGGCGCGGGCGATGCACAGCCGCTGCTGCTGGCCGCCGGAGAGACTGGTCCCCGGCTTGTGCAGCCGGTCCTTGACCTCGTCCCACAGCGCCGCGGCGCGCAGGCTCTGCTCGACGACCTGCTCGACCCTGCGGCGGCTGCGCTCTCCGGCCAGCGTCAGGCCGGCCCCCACGTTGTCGTAGATGCTCATCGTGGGGAATGGGTTGGCTTTCTGGAACACCATGCCCACGCGCCGCCGGATGAGCACAGGATCAGAGCCGTCGCTGTAGATGTTCTCCTCGCCCAGCAGCACCCGTCCGCCGACCCGCGCGCCGGGGACGAGCTCGTGCATCCGGTTGAGGCAGCGCAGGAAGGTAGACTTCCCGCACCCCGAGGGGCCGATGATGGCGGTCACCTTCCGCTCTGGGATCGTCATGGTGATGCCGCGCAGCGCGTGCAGCTTGTCGAACCAGGCGTGCACGTCCCCCGCCTGGATGCCCGTAGTCCGGTCGATCAGGGGCGCCCTCATCGTATGGCCACTGTCTCCTGCGCTCACCGCAGCTTCACCTGCCGCCCCGCCGCGTAGCGGGCCGCAACATTGGCGATCAGCACCATCGCCACGAGGACCAGCGCGCCGGCCCAGGCCTGCCGGTGCCAGTCGTCAAACGGCGAGATGGCGTAGGCGAAGATCTGGATGGGCAGCGCGGCGATCGGCTGCAGGAAGTCCCAGTTCCAGAACCGGTTGCCGAAGGCGGTGAACAGCAGCGGCGCCGTCTCGCCGGCAATCCGCGCCACGCCCACCATGATCCCGGTGACGATGCCCGCGGCCGCGGTCGGGAGGACGACCCGCAGAGTGGTCTTCCACTGCGGGATGCCCAGGGCCAGCGACGCCTCCCGTACGCTCTGCGGGACGAGACGGACGATCTCCTCGGTGGTGCGCATCACGGTGGGGATCAGCATCATCCCCAGGGCCACGCCTCCCGCCAGCGCGCTGAAGTGGCGCAGCGGGAGCACAATCAGGACGTACGCGAACAGCCCGATGACGATGCTGGGGATGCCGTTCATGACGTCGGCGGCGAACCGCGCAGTCCGGCTCAGCCGCGTCCCCGGATACTCGGAGAGGAACGTGCCGCCCAGCACCCCGACCGGGATGCCGATCGCCGCGGCCAGGGCGACGAGCACCAGGGTGCCGGCGATGGCGTTGGCCATCCCGCCGCCCGGCTCGCCGGCGGCGCCCGGGAGCTGCGTGAAGAAGTCCCAGTTCAGCGCGCCCAGCCCCGTGCGGGCAAGGAACCCGAGGATGAGAAACAGCGGCGTGAGGACGGCGAGCGTGCACGATCCGGCGAGGACGGCCATCGCGCTGTTCGTCCACCGGCGCCTGCGGTAGCGGCGGTCCATGCTCACTCTCGGATCATCTCCGGACCGCGGGCGACCCGGGCGACCAGCAGGCGGGCCAGGGCGTTCATGGCCACGGTGACGATGAAGAGGACGACGCCGGCGTAGATCAGCGCGGCCACGTACAGGTCGCTGGTGGCCTCGGTGAACTCGTTCGCGATCACCGCGGGGATGGTGTAGCCGGGGGCGAACAGGGATGCCCTGATCTGCGGCACGTTGCCGATGACCATCGTCACGGCCATCGTCTCCCCCAGGGCCCGGGCCAGGGCGAGGAAGATGGCGCCGATGATGCCCGACCGCGCGTACGGCAGCACTGCGGTGCGCGTGGTTTCCCACGCCGTCGCGCCCAGGGCCAGAGCCGCCTCGCGCTGGCTGCGGGGCACGGCCCGCATCACCTCGGTGCTGACGGCCACGATGAAGGGCACGACCATCGCGGCGAGGACCAATCCGGCGCTGAGCATCCCGATGCCGAGCGGCGGTCCGGAAAAGAGCGGCAGGAAGCCGAGCGTTGCGCGCAGGGCGGGCCCGAGCACCGTCCGGACCCATGGGACCAGCACGAAGATCCCCCACAGGCCGATCACGACGCTCGGGATCGCCGCGAGGAGCTCGATGAAGAAGCTGATCGGGGCCCGCAGGCGACCCGGCACGAGCTCAGCCAGGAAGATGGCCACGCCCAGCCCCAGGGGAACGGCGATGAGCAGGGCCAGCGCCGACGAGACCACCGTGCCGTAGATGAACGGCAGCGCCCCAAACTCCTCGGCCACGGGATCCCAGGTCGAGGTGACGAAGAACGCTGCCCCGAAGCGCCGGACCGCCGGCCAGGCCGCGGCGACCAGGGCAACGAAGATCGCGCCGATGAGGACCGGTACCGCGGAGGCGGTGACGGCAAGGAGGAGGCGAAACGGCCGGTCGCCCGATCGTCCAGGCGACCGGGCGGCCGTGGGGTGCGTCATGCCCACACGCGGACTCCTAGGGCATCACGGGCGCGCCTCTGGCGGTCACGCTCTTCAGCGTCCGCTCCACACGCGCTACCAGGCTCTTCGGCAGCGGCGCATAGAGCAGCGTCGGCGCGTACTTCTGCCCGTCGTGAACCGCCCACCACAGGAACTCCACCAGGGCCTTCCCCTTCACCGGATCGGCCTGGTCCGCGTAGATCAGGATCCAGGTGAATCCGCCGATGGGGTAGACATCCTTCCCTTCGGGGTTCGTGAAGAACACACGGTAGTCATCGGGGATGTTCGCGAGCGCTCCTTCCATCGCCTTCGCCATGCTCGACAGCGATGGGCGAACGAACTGGCCGGCCCGGTTCTGCACGTTCCCGAAGGTCATCCGGTTCGTCAGCGCGTAGGCCAGCTCGACGTACCCGAGAGAGTTCGGCGTCTGCCTGACCAATCCGGCCACACCCTCGTTGCCGCGGCCGCCCAGTCCGGTCGGCCAGTTGACCGAGGTCCCTTCCCCTACTCTGGCCTTCCACATCGGGCTGACCTTGCTGAGGTAGTTGACCCAGATCGCGGTCGTGCCTGACCCGTCGGAGCGGTGCACGACGACGAGGTCGGCGGCGGGCAGCGCGGCGTTGGGATTGGCCTTCGCCAGATGCGGATCGTTCCACTTGGTGATCCGGCCGAGGAAGATGTCGGCGAGGACCTCCGGGGTGAAGTTCAGTCCCTGCCCCACGTTGGGCACGTTGTAGACCGGGACCACGGCCCCGGCCACCATCGGGATGTGCAGCGCGCGGCCGCCCGCCTGAGCGACCTGCTCATCTGTCATCGGGCCGTCCGAGGCGCCGAAGTCGACCGTCTTCGAAATGAACTGGCGGATGCCGCCTCCCGAGCCGATGGACTGATAGTTGAGCTGGACGCCCTTCTCGGCAGCGTAGACCTGAGACCACTTCGAGTACAGCGGGAACGGGAACGTTGCGCCCGCGCCGTTCAGCGTGATCGTCTGCGCCCCGCCCGGCGCCGCCGCGCCCAACAGCAGCACCGCGGTCACCACGACGGCCGCCGCGATCAGTCCGTGCCTCACCATGTGTGCCCTCCTCTGGACGATTCGCTCATCCCGAGGGTACACAGGGGGCATCAATGGTGGGGGAAGGGCCCGTGAAGCCTCCGTGAAGCCCAGGTCAACTCAGCGCCCGCCGTCGAGCAGCGGACGGCCTTCGGCCGTCACGGTGCGCAGCGCCTGCTGGACCCTCTCGACCAGTCCCGCGGGCAGCGGAGCGTATCCCAGGGCCGGCGCGTCCTGCTGGCCGTCTTGCAGCGCCCAGCGGAGGAACTCGACCAGCGCCCTCCCCTTGCGGGGGTCGGCCTGCTCGCCCCGGATGAGGATCCAGGTGAATCCGGCGATGGGGTAGGCGTCCGGACCCGCGGGATCGGTGATGAAGATCCGGAAGTCGTCGGGGATCCGGTCCAGCGCGCCGGCCACCGCGGCGGTCGTGCTCTCCAGCGAGGGGACGACGAACCGCCCGGCCCGGTTGCGGACGCTGCCGTAGGGGATCCCGGCCGTCAGCGCGTAGGCCAGCTCCGCATACCCCACGGCGTTGGGGGTGCGCCGCACGACCTCGGCGACGCCCTCGTTCCCCTTCGCCCCGATCCCCGCGGGCCAGTTCAGCGAGGTTCCCTCGCCCGCGCGGGCCTGCCACTCCCGGCTGACCTTGCTCAGGAAGTTCGTCCAGATGCGCGTCGTCCCGGATCCATCCGAACGGTGCACGACGACGATCTCGGCGCCGGGCAAGGTCAGGCCCGGATTCGCCTCGGCGATCCGGGGATCGTTCCATCTCGTGACGGTTCCCAGGTAGATCCCGGCGAGGGCCGCAGGGGTGAAGCGCAGGCCTTCCGGTGCGCCGGGCACATTGTAGATCGGCACGACGGCCCCCGCTACGGTCGGGATGTGGAGCGGACGGCCGCCCGCCTGTGCCATCAGCTCGTCGGTCATCGGGCCGTCGGAGGCCCCGAAGTCCACGGTGCGTGCGATGAACTGCCGGATGCCGCCGCCCGAGCCGATGGACTGATAGTTGATGCGCACGCGAGTCTCTCGCTCGTAGACCTGCGCCCACCGTGAGTAGAGCGGATACGGGAAGGTGGCCCCGGCGCCGTTCAGCGTGACGGCGGCGCCGGTTCGAGGCTCATCCGGCTCCCGAACGGTGCGCGGCCCACAGCCCGCCGCGAGGATCCCCGCCAGCAGCACGCACGTGAACATCTGACGCCGACGCATTGTGCTCCCCTCTCTCCCTCGACCTTTTGCCCACGCCGCGTTGCCGGAGCC
Organism: bacterium; assembly: GCA_035763845.1. Taxonomy (GTDB): domain Bacteria; phylum Sysuimicrobiota; class Sysuimicrobiia; order Sysuimicrobiales; family Kaftiobacteriaceae; genus Kaftiobacterium. The sequence continues at coordinate 6,437 of DASUAK010000074.1, forward strand.
GTTATCCGGACATCCCGGCTTCGCCCACGCTTCGCCTGGGCTTCACACCACCATGATATGCTGGGTTCCGGCATGGCCCGCGCGGACGGCAGCGCCGCCCCTCACCGTGAGTTCGATCTCCTCGAGGAGTTGGGCCAGACCATCCTTGACGCGGCCGCGGCGCTGAGCGGCGCCCTGAACGGCGCGACCCCCATCGACGAGGCGTGGCAGGCCATCCGCGACCTCGAGCACAAGGCCGACGCCGTGGCCCGCGACATGTTCGAGCTGCTCATCGCCCCGCAGCCCCTCGCCCTGGACCGCGACGCCCTCAAGGCGCTCACGAGCTACCTGGACGACATCGTGGACGGCATCGAGGCCGCGGCGGCGCGCCTGGCGATCCACCGTGTGCGGCGGGCCGTCCCGGCGGCGCGCGAGCTGGGGGAGATCATCCGCGAGTCCGCGGAGGAGCTCCGGCAGGCCCTCCGCCTCCGCGACCTCACCGACGTCTTCCCCCACACGCGGGCGCTGCACCGGCTGGAGAACCGCGGCGACGACGTCCTCCGCGAGGCGATCGAGAAGCTCTTCGCAGGCCGGATGACCGCGCGGGACATCATCAAGTGGAAGGACGTCTGCGAGATTCTCGAGGCCGCCACCGACCGCTGCGAGGACGTGGCGAACGTGCTGCAGACCCTCCTCATCCAGGCCGGCGCCGAGGACCGGCTCGCCGCGGGACAGCTGGCCATGGCGCTGGAGCGCCATGAGGTCACCATCGCCGGCAAGGCCGTCCAGCTATCGGCGAAAGAGTTCGAGCTGCTGCGCCTGCTGCTCCGGCATCAGGGCAAGGTCGTCCGGCGGGAGCGGCTGCTGCAGGACGTCTGGGGTGAGGATTACTTCGGGGACACGCGGACCCTCGATACCCACATCGGCTGGCTGCGGAAGAAGGTCGAGGACGGAGGCGGGGTCCGGATCGTCGCCGTGCGGGGGCTCGGCTACCGCCTGGATCTCCGAGACTAACCCTCGCGGACGTTGGCCGCCGTCGCCTTCGTGATCTCGGCCAGCCGGCCGGGAGCGATCGCGAAAACGGCGTGGGGGGTCCCCGCCGAGGCGTAAACCGTGTCGTACTGCAGCAGGTCGCTGTCGATGACCACCGTCAGCGGTGTGTCGTGGCCGACGGGTGGCACCCCGCCGATGGCGTAGCCGGTCACCCGCCGCACGGTATCGGCATCGGCCCGCCGGACGGCGTGCACGCCGAGGGCCTGGGCCAGCCGGACGAGGTCGACCCGGTTCGCGCCGGAGGCCATCACCAGCAGGGGCTTCTCATCGGCCAGGAAGACGAGCGATTTCACGATCTGCCCCACGGATGTCTGCACGGCCGCCGCCGCGTCCGCGGCTGTGCGCGTTCCCTGGGGAAACTCCAGGATCTCCGCCGCGACGCCCAACGAGGACAGGGCCTCACGCACTCGATCGGCCGCCGGCCTCATGCCGCTCATCCGCGCAGCCGGCGGTGGGAGACCATCATGCAGGCGCCGACCACGGCGAGCAGCCCCGCCCGGCGCGCCTTCTCCGCGGCCCCTTCGTGCTCCGCACCCGGCTGCATCCAGACGGCCTTCGCTCCGATCGCGATCGCCTCGTCCACCACCGCGGGCACGTCCTCCGGCCGCCGGAAGATCTGGACGACGTCGACCCGCTCGGGGATGTCCCGCAGGCTGGCGTACGCCCGCTCCCCGAGCGCCTCCTTGATCGCCGGGTTCACGGGGATGATGCGATATCCCGCCTCCTTCAGGTAGCCCGCGACCTCGAAGCTGGGGCGGTCGGGCTTGTTGGACAGCCCGACCACGGCGATCGTCTTCGCCGTCGTCAGGATCTTGCGAACATCGTCCTGCGCCAGGGCCATGCGACCTTCCTCCTTACTGCGCACGCAGCAGCTGCTCGAGCCGGGGACGGTTGAACCCGACCACGGCCTCGCCGTCGATGAGCGTGACCGGCGTGGCGAAGAAGCCGCGGCCCGTCAGGTCGTCGAGCGCCTTGGGATCCGCACTGATGTCTCTTTCGGTAAAGGCGATGCTCTGCTGGCGAAGGAACTCCTTCACCTTGCCGCAGAACACTCAGCCCGGCTGCGTGTAGACGACCACCGACTTCGGCATCGCCGTCCTCCGCTCTACTCAAACCAAACCCCGGCCTGCGAGTCCTTATTTCACGCCGGCTCGAGCCGCGCCGCGGCCGCGCGGTCCAGCCACCACTGCACGTCCCCCGAGGCCGGCTTCACCCCCGCCGCCGGCACGTCGTCCGGCTGTGTCCGCGCCTCCATCGCCCGCGCCACGGCATCCGCCTTGGCCGGTCCGGCGACCAGGAACGCGATGGACCTCGCCTGGTTGATCAACGGGAAGGTGAACGTGATCCGCCGGGACGGCTCCGCCGGGACCTCCGCGGCCACGACCCACCGCGTCCGCTCCCACAGTGCCGGATGATGCGGGAAGAGCGAGGCGACGTGGCCGTTGGCCGCCATTCCCAGGAGCAGGAGGTCGAAGGCGGGCTCCCGCTCACGGAAGTACCCGCGCAGCAGATCTTCGTAGGCCCGCGCCCCGGCGTCCGGGTTGGCGTGATCGGTGGGCATCGGGTGCACGTTTCGGGCGGGCACGGGGATCCGGTCAAGCAGGGCGGTCTTCGCCCGGCCGTAGTTGCTCTGCGGGTGCTCGTGCGGCACGTACCGCTCGTCGCCCCAGAACAGGTCGACCTCGTCCCAGGGGACGTCCTCCCGGTGCCGCTCCGCGAGGAGCTCGTACATCCGCAGGGGGGTGCGTCCTCCGGTCAGGACGAACGCGCAGCGCCCGCGGGCGGCGGCCTCCCGGAGCCGGGCGGCGACGGCGTCGGCCGTCGCCCGGCTGAGCGACTCCAGGTCCTCGAAGACCTCCCGCCGCGTCACGACGATTCTCGCTTGAAGGCGTGCCCTCCGAACTGGTAACGCATCATCGCGAGCAGACGATCGGCGAAGGCGTAGTCGTCGCGGGAACGCAGGCGCTGCTGCAGGGCGAGCGTGATCACCGGCGCGGAGACGTCCAGGTCGATCGCCTCCACGACGGTCCAGCGCCCTTCGCCCGAGTCCGCCACGTGCGGGGCGATCCCCTCGAGCGCCTGATCCTCGGCCAGAGCCCGGGCGGTGAGATCGAGCAGCCAGGAGCGCACCACGCTGCCGTAGCGCCAGATCTCGGCGACCTGGTGCAGATCGAGCCGGAAGGCCTCCTTGCGCTGCATGATCGCGAAGCCCTCCGCCAGGGCCTGCATCATCCCGTACTCGATGCCGTTGTGGATCATCTTCACGAAATGCCCCGCTCCGTTCGGCCCGACCCGCCCCCACCCGCGGTCGGAGCCGGGCGCGAGCGTCTCGAGGAGCGGGCGCAGCCGCTCGACCACCTCCGCCTCCCCGCCGACCATCATGCTGTAGCCTTCGGTCAGCCCCCAGATGCCGCCGCTCGTGCCCACGTCCACGAAGGACAGCCCGCGCTCCGCCAGCAAGGGGGCCCGCCGCAGAGTGTCGCGGTAGTAGGAGTTGCCGCCGTCCACAACCACGTCCCCCCTGGCCAGCAGCGGCGTGAGGGCGGCCAGCATCTGATCCACCGCATCGCCGGAGGGGATCATCAGCCAGACGACGCGGGGGGCGCGGAGCTTCTGGACGAGCGCGGGCAGGGCGGTGACGCCCTCCGCTCCGAGACCGAGCCGCAGGATGCGCTCGAGCCCTTCGGCACGGCGGGCGAATCCCACGACGCGGTGCCCCCCGCGCAGCAGGCGCTCCGCCATGTTCCCGCCCATCCGGCCGAGTCCGATCATGCCGACGTCCATCCGCCGTCCTCCTCCAACACAGGGCCCCGCCGAACCGATCAGCGGCGGGGCCGGGTGCGAGCGCGAGCCGCACAGCTTCTAGCGGGTCATCGTCCCCGCGCGCTGCCGCGCCTTCTCGAACGTCTCGCCGACCTTGCTCCAGTTCACGACGTTCCACCATGCCTTCAGATAGTCCGGCCGGCGGTTCTGGTACTTGAGGTAGTAGGCGTGCTCCCAGACGTCCACGCCCAGGATCGGGATGAGCCCCTCGGAGACGGGGTTGTCCTGGTTCGCCGTGGACATGACCTTCAGCTTGCCGCCGGAGTCCATGACGAGCCACGCCCAGCCTGAGCCGAAGCGCGTCGTCCCGGCCTGGTTCATGGCCTCCTTGAATTTGTCCAGCCCCCCGAAGGCGCCCGTGATCGCCTGGGCCAGCCCGGCCGCTGGCTCCTTGGCTCCGCCCGGGGTCATCCACTGCCAGAACAGCGTGTGATTGTAGTGGCCGCCGCCGTTGTTGCGGACCGGGCCCTGGATCTCCTGCGGCAGGGAGGAGAGGCCGCGCAGCAGGTCCTCGACCTCGCGGCCCTGCAGCGCGCTGTGCTTCTCGAGCGCCGCGTTGAGGTTGTTGACGTACGCGGCGTGGTGCTTGCCGTGGTGGATCTCCATCGTCTGGGCGTCGATATGCGGTTCGAGGGCGGCGAACGGAAAGCCGAGCTCAGGCAGCTTGAACGGATACGGCATGCGGGGACCCTCCTCGGAAATAGGAAGTGGCGAGTCCAGTTTCCGGCCCCGCCCGTCCGGCTGTCAAGGGCCGCGCTCCGCGCCGGGCCTCAGCGCGCGGCCAGCGACGCAGCGATGGCCACGGCCAGGGCCGCCGAGGCGAGACACCAGACGCACAGCGCGCGGAGCACGCGGATCTGAAGATAGGTGAGGTAAGCATACAAGCTGAGGGCGACGGCGGTTGCCGCGGAGAGCAGCATCCAGACGACCGGCACGCCGGCCGCTATCATCGGCGTCAGCGCGGCGGCGCCGAAGAAGATCACACCGAGCAGGCCGTTAGGGATGCCGAGCAGCCGCCCGTAGGGGCTGCGGATCACCCTGGCGCAGCCGTCGCCGAGGCAGAGGACGGGGCCGGTCGTGACCTGCTTGCGCCAGACGTACGCGCTGATCGCCGCCCCGGCCAGGCCGAGGAGCACCAGCGCGGAGGAGGTCAGCGGCGCCCTCGCCGGGCCCCGCCGGAAGGCCTCCCGCCGGACGCCGAACGCTTCTGCCCGTCGGGCGACGGCCTGGCGGCCCCGCGGCCGCCCATCGTGAGCGCCATCAGGGCCTTGGCGGTGTGCAGCCGGTTCTCGGCTTCCTGGAACACCACCGACTGCGGGCCGTCGATGACCTCGTCGGTCACCTCGCTGCCGCGGTCGGCGGGCAGGCAGTGCATGTAGATCGCGTCCTTCGCGGCGAGCCGCATCCGCCGGCTGTCGCAGATCCAGGACTTGTACTTGGCGTTGAGGGCCAGGGCCTCGCGGTCGTTCCCGAAGAGGTGCTCGGCGCCCCAGGACTTCGGATAGACGACATGCGCGCCGCGGAAGCCCTCGTCCATCTCCTCGATCTCCGTGATGCGGCCCCCGCCCTCCCGGGCCAGCCGGTGCGCCCGCTCCATCACCCGGGGCATCAGCCGGTACTCCGGGGGCCGGGCGATGATGAGGTCGGCCCCGAAGCGCGGCAGCAGCAGGGCCAGGCCCTGCGGCACGCTCATCGGCTTCGCGTATGAGGGCGCGTAGGCCCAGGAAACGCAGATGCGCATCCCGCGCAGGTCCCGCGTGCCGAAGGTCTCTTCGATCGTCATCAGGTCGGCCATCTGCTGGGTGGGATGGTCCTCGTCGCACTGCAGGTTGATCACCGGCACGCCCGCGTGCTCGGCCACGGCACGCATGTACGGATTGCCTTCGCCGGGGACCTTGTCGTGGCGGATCGCGATGCCGTGGCCGTAGGAGGACAGGATGATGCCCATGTCGTGGGGCGTCTCCCCGTGCGCGATCTGGGACGTGTTCGCGTCGATGAAATGCGCGTGGCCGCCGAGTTGGGTCATGCCCGCCTCGAAGGCGTTGCGTGTCCGCGTGGACAGGTCGAAGAAGATCATGAACAGGGTGCGGTCGGGCAGCAGCCGGTGCGGCTTCCCGGTCCGGAAGGCGGCCTTCAGCTCCGATGCCGTATCGAGGGCGGCGGCCAGCTCCTCCCTCGACCAGTCCGCCGTGGAGATGAAGTCTCTGCCGGCCAGCGCGGCCCGCACCTTTGCCTGTGCCATCAATACGCCTCCATCCGGTTCCAGAGTAGGGGCGCAGCTTCCCGGCATCGCGCCGCCAGCTGCTGCTCGTCCACCAGCACGTGGGCGCGGTCCCGCACGACCCACCGGCCGGCCACCATCACATCCCGCACATGCGCGGCGCCCAGTCCGAACACGAAGTGACCGGCCAGGTTCGCCGCCGTGAGCGGGGTCGGCGGCCGGTAGGCCAGCACCACGAGGTCGGCGGGGGCGCCCGGCTTCAGCGTCCCGAGCAGCGGCTCCTCGAAGACCGCCCCGGCGCACGCCGCTCCCGCGGTCAGGCGGCTCAGGGCGAAGGCCGGCCCGGTCTCCCAGGACGCCTCGCGCGCCTTCAGGTAGCAGGCGCGGGTCTCGGTGAACATGTCCCCGTCGATCCCGTCGGTGCCGAGGACCACGCGGGGCCCCAGAGCGACGACCGGCGCGTAGCCCACCCCGTTGTTCATGTTCGAGCGCGGATTGTGCGCGATCCAGGCCCCCGAATCGCGGACGATCCGCTGCTCCGCGTCGTCCAGGTGGACGCCGTGCGCGACGAGGTCGCCGGCGGCCAGCGCGCCGGCCTGAGCCAGCCGCTGCGCCGTCCGCATCCCGTACCGCTCAAGGGCGTCGCGCTCGTCGCAGGCGTCTTCGGCGAGGTGGATGTGCACGGCGGCATGGCGGGACCGCGCTTCGGCGACGAGTCCCTCCAGCGTCTCGGCCCCGATGGTGAAGGAAGCGTGCGCCCCCATCATGCCGCGGATCAGCGGGCGGCGGTTCTCGCGGAGGAACCGCGCGTTCTCCGCGATGCCCTCCCGGCCGCGGGGGGGCCCGTGGCGGTCGGTCACTTCGTAGCAGACGACCCCGCGCAGCCCGGCCTCGGCGACGGCGTCGGCCACCTGATCGAGCGAGCCGCCGATCGCCTCCGGCGAGGCGTGGTGGTCGATGACGGCGGTGGTCCCCGCCTTCGCCGCCTCGACCGCCCCGAGCAGCGCGGAGAGGCGGATCGTCTCCGGCTCGAGGGCGCGGTCCAGACGCCACCAGATGCGTTCGAGGATCTGGGGAAAGGTGCGCGGCGGCTCCTCGGGCCCCGGCATGCCCCGGGCCAGCGCCGAGTAGAGATGATGGTGCCCGCAGACGTTGCCCGGCATGACCAGGCAGCCGGAGACGTCCACCCGCTCGCCGCCCGCAGCCGACGCCGCGATGCGCCCGGAGACGACCGCGACCGGCCCGGCCTCGACCTGCCCGGAGGATGGGTCGAGCCGCAGGCCGCCTTCGAGGACGCAGTTCATGCAGGGGCGGAGCGGCCCGGCCGGCGCAGCGTCTCCCGTCCGCCGACCGCCTTCGGGTTCGCAGCGCGGGCGGCGGCCGTCTCCTTCATCGGGAGCCGGGTGGGCCAGGAGCCGTCGAAGGCGTGGATCGCTCCGGCCGCGGCGGCCGCCGTGGGCACGAGACCGATCTCGCCCACGCCCTTCGCGCCGTACGGCCCTTCAGGCTGCGGGACCTCGACGAGGATGCACTCTACCGGCGGCATCCCGGCGGCGGGGATGATGCCCTGCGACTTCAGGGTGCTCGTCCGGATGTAGCCGCCCTCGACGACGAACTCCTCGGTGAGCGAGTGGCCGAGCCCCATGTGCACGGCGCCCTCGATCTGCCCTTCCAGCAGATTGCGGTTCATGACGCGGCCGACGTCGTGAGCGGCCACGACCTTCTCGATGCGCCCGCGGTCGTCGAGGATGACGACCTGCGCGGCCCACCCGTAGCAGATGTGCGAGCGCTGCAGGTTCGGGTCGTCCATCGGCTGGGTCAGCGTGAACGTCACCTCACCGGTGAACTCCTGCCCGGCGAGGTCGCGCAGGCTGCGCCCGTCCAGGCGCGCCCGCACCTGCTCGCAGGCGCGCTTCACCGCCAGGGCGCCGAGGAACGTCCCCCGGGACGCGGTGGTCTGCCCGGTCCCGAACTCCCGCTCGGTGTCCACCTGGACGCGCACCTTGTGCAGATCGATCCCGTGCCGCCCGAGCTCCTCGCAGACGACCTGCTGGAGGACGGTGTGCACGCCCTGGCCCATCTCCGTCCAGGAGTGCCGCAGCAGGATGCTGCCGTCATCCTCCACCTGCACCGAGGCGAAGCCGTACTCGGGCAGGCCGTTGCCCACGCCCACGTTCTTCACCGCGCAGCCGATGCCCGCGTACTTCGCACCCTTATAGGCGTCCTTCACCGCGCGCAGGCACTGCTTGAGGCCCACGCCGGGTCCGAGCACCTGGCCCGTGGCGAAGGTCCCCCCGACGTCGAGGGCGTTCAGCCAGCGGATGTCCCACCCGTCGAGGCCCGCCTTCTCGGCGAGGCGGTCCAGCATCCCCTCCATCGCGAAGTTGGCCTGGTTGCTGCCGAAACCGCGCATCGCCCCCGCGGGCGGGTTGTTCGTGTACACGCAGTACGCCTCGACGTCCACGGCCGGCACGTCGTAGGCGCCGCAGGAGTGCCCGCAGGCCCGCTGCAGGACCTTGTCCCCGACGCTGGCGTATGCGCCGGTGTCCCCGATGATCCGCGCCCGGACGGCGGTCAGCCGGCCCCGCGTGTCGCAGCCCACGGTGTAGGTCATGCGCAGCGGGTGGCGCTTCACGTGCATGCGGATGGACTCCTCGCGCGAGAGGGTGAGCTTGACCGGCCGCCCGGTCAGACGCGCCAGGACGGCGGCGTGCCCGTTGATGCCGAGGTCCTCCTTGGCCCCGAAGGCCCCGCCGTTGCTGACGAGGGTGACGCGCACGCGGCCCTCGGGCTCGCCGAGCAGGCGCGCGATCTGCCGCCGGTCATCCCAGATGCCCTGTCCTCCCGAAAAGACGCGCATCCCCTCGGGCGTGTCCATCGCGATCGACGACTCGGGCTCGAGGAAGGCGTGCTCGATGAACTGCGTCTGGAACGTCTCGGTGATGACGTGGGCCGAGGCGGCGAGGGCCTCGTCCACGCGGCCGCGCTTGATCTCCCACTTCTTGAGGAGGTTGCCCTTGTCATGTACTCGCGGCGCGTCGGGCCGGAGGGCCTCTTCCGGATCGACGACCGGCTGAAGAACCTCATACTCAACCTCGATCGCGGCAGCCGCCCGACGGGCCGCACGCCGCGAGGTTGCCACAACTGCTGCGAGCACATCCCCGACGTAGCGCGTTGTCTCTCTCTGGGCAATGAACACGGGCCAGTCACTGTAGATGGCCCCAACGTAGCGGTCGCCGGGAACATCTCCGGCGAGCACGACCTTGATCACGCCCGGCATCGCCGCGGCCTTGCCGACGTCGATGTGCTTCACGACAGCCCGCGGATGGTCCGAGAACCGGAGCGCGGCGTGGACCATGCCGGGGAGCGCCATGTCGTTGATGAACGGCTTGGCCCCCAGGGCCAGCTCCGGCGCCTCGTACCGCGGCGCGCGCGTGCCCAGCCGGCCGTCGGTGGGCAGCACGGGAGTCGTGTCTCCGGCCAGGATGTCGCCGGCCAGCTCGACGGCGTCGATGATCTTGATGTAGCCCGTGCAGCGGCAGAGGTGGGCGGCGAGCATCTTCGCGATCTGCCCGCGGCTCGGGTGCGGATCCTTCGCCAGGAGCGCCCCGGCCTTCACGACGATGCCGGGGGAGCAGAAGCCGCACTGGGAAGCGCCGGTGGCGGCGAACGCCGTCGCGAAGGCTTCGCGCTGCCGCGGATCGAGCCCCTCGAGCGTGACGATGGACTTCCCGGCGAACGACGCGGCGCTCTGCGAGCAGGCCACCCGGGCGTGGCCGTCGACGAGCACGGTGCAGCAGCCGCAGTAGCCCTCCGGCTGGCACCCGTCCTTGGGCGAGGTCACGCCCAGGTGCTCCCGCAGCACATCGAGCAGCGTCTCGTCCGGCTGCGCTTCGACGCTCACGGGGTGGCCATTCAGCCGGAAGGTGATCGGCTCGCTCATACCGCCACCGCGAAGGTGTCGATCATCAGTTCCACGTCGTCCCCCAGGGGGTAGAGCACGGGGCAGGTGGCGCCGTGGGCCACGTACTCGGCCACCTTGGCCCGGCATTCCTCCGGCGTGCCCGCTGCGCTCACCATCTGCACGACCTCGTCCGGGACGAGCGTCGAGGCGCGGACGATCTCCTCGTGGGTCGCCGGCCAATCCACGATCTCGTTGATCTCGTCGATCAGCGTCTGGGACACGCCCGATGCCTTCATGATGTGCGGCTGCTGGCCCAGATACTGTGTCAGCAGGAGGCGCGCCGCGTCCAGCGCCCGGCGGCGGTCGCGGTCCACCGAGCAGACGACAAGCTGCGGCCGGTCGATCTCCTCGACCCGCCGGCCGGCCCGGCGCGCGCCCGCGGCGATGCGCTCCAGCGCATCATCATTGTACTTCGGGGAGACCATGTAGTTCAGCAGGACGCCGTCGGCGATCTCCCCGGCCAGCTCCAGCATCTTCGGCCCCGTGGCCCCGATGTAGATGGGGATGTCCCGCGCGGCCGTGTCGCCGTGCACGACGTCGATGCGCACCCCGTCGAGGTGCACGAACTGCCCCTGGTAGGTGACCTCCTCGAGCGTGAACAGGCGACGGCAGGCCTCCACCGTCTCGCGCATGCACTGCAGCGGGCTGGTCCGGTGCACGCCCACCTTGCGGGCCAGCGGATCCCACCAGGCGCCGAGGCCCAGCATGATGCGCCCCGGGGCGAGGTCGTCCAGCGTGATGAAGGTGGCGGCGAGCAGCCCGACGTTGCGGGTCCAGGTGTTCACCACGCCCGACCCGACGCGCAGTCGCTCGGTGTGCGCGGCGAAGGCCGCCATGGGCACGGTGGCCTCGCGCACCAGCCGGGACTCCGCCTGCCAGACGGCCTCGAAGCCCCGGGCCTCCGCGTGCCGGGCGTAGCGGATCCCATCCCGGATGGGGTGCTTGTCCTGGAGATACAGGGCGGCGCGGGGCATCTGTGGAGGGTCTTTTCCGGCTGGGCGCAATCCCCTTTCCTCCGGGTTCGCCATCCGGGGGAGGGGCACGACGGCCGAACCCGAATCAGGCATCCCAACACCCGTGGGGAGTGGGGGGGAGGCTCAGCATGCACAGAGCGATCAGCGTGGGGCTCGCCATCGTGGTGATCGCCCTGGCCGTCAGCGCCGGCGCCGCATCGCCGGCCCGGCCCGCCGTCAACTGGAAGTTCACGCTCGACTTCGCCGTGCAGGGCCCGCAGGCGCCGTTCCTGCTCGCCCTCGAGCGCGGCTACTTCGCCCAGGAAGGTATCAACCTGACCATCGACCGCGGGTTCGGCTCCGCCGACGCGGTGACGAAGATCGCGAGCGGCGCCTACGCCCTCGGCTACGCCGACACGAACTCGATGATCGAGTTCAACGTGCGCAACCCCGACAAGGCGCTCATCGCCTTCGTGATGTTCCTCGACGCCCCGCCGTTCTCGATCATCACCCTCCGGCGGGAGGGCATCACCCGGCCCACCGACCTGCAGGGGAAGAAGCTCGGCGCCCCGGTCGGCGACGCGCCGCGGCGGCTGTGGCCCGTGTTCGCCAAGGCGGTGGGCATCCATCCCGACTCGGTGGAGTGGGTCTCGATGGACGTGCCGCTGCGCGAGCCCTCGCTCATCCGCGGCAGCGTCAACGCCATCACCGGCTTCTACTTCACGGCCTTCCTCAACCTGAAGGCCGCCGGGGTCAACCCCAATGACATCGTGGCCTTCATCTACAGCGACTTCGGCCTGCCGCTGTACGGGAACGCCATCATGGCCCCGGCGTCACTGCTGGCGCGCAACCCCGAGGCGGCGCGCGGCTTCGTCCGCGCGTTCATCCGGGGGCTGAAGGACAGCATCACCGATCCCGACGCCGCGATCGCCGCGATCAAGCGCCGCGACCCGCTGCTCAACGAGGCGGTGGAGAAGGAGCGGCTGCTGCTGGCGCTGCGGAGCAACGTCCTGACGCCAAACGTGGCCCGGGACGGGTTCGGCGGCGTGCGCCCGGAGCGCCTCTCGCGCGCCATCGACGCGGTCGCGGAGGCCTTCAACCTCCCCACCAAGCCCAAGTGGTGGGAGGTGTTCTCGGACAAGTATCTCCCGCTGAAGAAGGACCGGATGCTGCCGGCGCTTCGGTAGCGCCGGAGCGCGATCTTGAGCGGGACGCCGTTCGTCGTGCTGGACCGGGTGCGGGTGGCCTACCCGCACGACGGGCAGGAGGTGGTGGCGGTCGAGGAGGCCACGCTCCGGGTGGAGCGGGGCGAGTTCGTCGCCATCACCGGCCCGAGCGGCTGCGGCAAGACCACGATCCTCAAGCTGCTGGCGGGGCTGCTCCGGCCGCGGAGCGGCCCCGTTCTCGTGGCGGGCCGTCCGGTCGCCGGCCCCCAGAAGAACGTCGGGATGGCCTTCCAGAACGCCACCCTTCTGCCCTGGCGCCGGACGCTGGAAAACGTCCTGCTGCCCCTCGAGATCGTGGAGCCGCACAAACGGCAGTTCCGCGTGCACCGGCGGGCGTACGACGCGCAGGCGCGGGAGCTGCTCGCCTCGGTCGGGATGACCGGCTTCGAGGGGCGCTTCCCCTGGCAGATCTCCGGCGGCCAGCAGCAGCGCGTGAGCCTGTGCCGGGCGCTGATCCACGAGCCGGAGCTGCTGCTGCTCGACGAGCCCTTCGGAGCGCTCGACGCCTTCACGCGCGAGGAGCTGTGGCAGGTGCTGCAGGACCTCTGGCTGCGCCGCCACTTCACGGTCATCCTCGTCACGCACGATCTGCGCGAGGCCGTCTTCCTGGCCGACACGGTCTACGTAATGAGCCCGCGCCCCGGGCGCATCGTGCAGCGGACCGCGGTCGACCTGCCGCGGCCGCGCACCCTCGAGGGTACGTTCACCGCCGAGTTCACGGCCATCTACCACGAGATCCGGGCGCAGATCGGCGCGGGGCGCAGCGTGTGAACCTCCGGCGCCGCACGGCAGAGATCGCTCCGGCGACCATCACGGCCATCGCCGTCTTCGTGCTCTGGGAAGTCGCGGTGCGGCTCTTCCGGATCCCGGTCTTCATCCTGCCGGGGCCTACGGTGATCTGGGGCTCCCTGCTCACCTGGTGGGGGCCGATCTGGTACAACTCGGCGCAGACGCTGTACACGACGCTGGCCGGCTTCGGGCTGGCCGTGGCCGGCGGGATGCTGCTCGGGCTGGCCATCGGGTACTCCACGCTCGTCTACCGGGCGCTGTACCCGCTGCTCGTGGGCTTCAACAGCATCCCCAAGGCCGCCATCGTGCCGGTGCTTGTGATCTGGTTCGGCATCGGCACCGTACCGGCCATCATCACCGCGTTCCTCATCTCGTTCTTCCCGATCGTCGTGAACGTGGCCACCGGGCTGGCCACGCTGGAGCCCGAACTGCAGGACGTCCTGCGCTCGCTGGGCGCCAGCAAGCGCGAGATCTTCATGAAGATCGGCATCCCGCGCTCGCTGCCCTACTTCTTCGCCTCGCTCAAGGTTGCCGCGACGCTGGCCTTCGTCGGCGCCGTCATCTCCGAGACGGTGGCCGCCAATCGCGGCATCGGCTACATGATGCTGGTGGCCAGCTCCCGCTTCGAGGTACCGCTCGTCTTCGCGGGTCTCGTGGTGGTCGCGGTGATGGGCGTGGTGCTGTTCGCCGCCTTCGCCATCCTCGAGCGCCGGCTCACCGGCTGGGCGTACCGGGGCCAGGCGTTGGGGGGGTAGAGATGAGCGGACTGCACGTCGTGCTCGGCTCAAGCGGAGGGGTGGGACGGGCGCTGGTCACCCTGGGTGAGCGGGACGAAGCGCTCGGAGAAGTGTGGCACCTCCCGGCCGATGAGGCGGTCAGGCAGATCGCGCAGGTCCAGGAGCGCTAGGGCAACAGCTGCTTCAGGACGATGGGCAGCAGGGCGTAGAAGCGGGCGGAGGACGTCACTTCGGCGAGGGGGACCTGGTCGAGCGTGGTGTGGGCGTAGCGCTCGTCCCCCGGTCCGAAGCCGATCGAGGGGATGCCGGCCTTCCCCATCCAATACGTGCCGTTCGTGGAGAAGGCCCAGCGGCCGAGGTCGGTGCCCTTGCCGTAGGCGGCACGGGCGGCCTCCTGGCCGGCCCGTACCAGGACGTGATCCTCCGGCAGGGCCCACGCCGGATAGACTTTCTCCACGGGGAAGCGGAAGCCAGTGTAGCTCGGCTCCTCGTACATCGGCACCACGATCTCGGCTTCTCTGCCGCCGGGGAGGCGGCGCAGCTCCGCGACCACCTGCTCCTTTGTCTCCCCGACGGTGACGCGGCGGTCGATGTAGAGCGAGCAAACGTCGGGCACCGCGTTCAACGAGGGGGACCGGCTCTCGATCTGCGTCACGGCCACCGTCCCCGGGCCCAGGAAGGGATCACCCTCGAAGGTGGTGTTCAGCGCGGCCACGTGCTGGGCGAAGGCGGCCGCCTTGTACACGGCGTTGTCACCGCGGTCGGGGGCGCTGGCGTGCGCCGTTTTCCCGCGGAAGGTGACGCTGACCTCCACCCGTCCGCGGTGGCCGCGGTACACCTGCAGCCGGGTCGGCTCGCCGATCACGACGAATTCCGGCCGCAGATGCTCATGCTCGACGAGGGCATGCCCGGCGATGCCGTCGCACCACTCCTCCATGTTGCCGAAGTAGTAGCAGGTCCAGCCGTCCAGCAGTCCCAGACGCTTCAGGACATGGAGCGCGTAGAGCATCGGCGGCGTGCTGCCCTTCTCGTCCCCGGCGCCGAGCGCGTAGAGGGTCCCGTTCTCGACCTTGCCCTGGAAGGGGTCCCACTGCCAGGCCGCCCGGTCGCTCACGCCGACGGTGTCGAGGTGGCTGTCGTACAGCAGCGTGCGCGGCCCGCTGCCGATGCGGCCCAGGATGTTCCCCATCGCGTCGAACCGCACCTCATCGAAGCCGAGCCGCTTCATGCGGTCCCCGACGGCGCCGCCGACCTCGGCCAGAGCGCTGTCGAAGCTCGGGATGGCCACGATCTCGCGCAGGAACGAGAGGATGTCTGACTCGAGGGCGCCGAGCGCATCGGTCACGCCCTTCACGACGTCGCTGGACAGGGGCATAGTCGCTGGTTTCGCTCCGGCCGAGGAAACACCTAGCGGCGGCACGAAGAGCGCAACGATGCATCCCGAGTGGGGATCGGCGACAGCGCTGGTCTGCACGTCGTGCAGCCGCTCCTACGCGCCCGGCGAAGCCGACGGGACGTGTCCCGCCTGCGGCCTGGACGGCATCCTCGACGTCCAGTACGACTACGACGCGGCAGCCCGCGCGCTCACCCGCGAGCGCCTGGCCGCCGACCCCGACCGCAGCCACTGGCGGTACCTTCCCCTGCTTCCGGTGCCCCCCGGGGCTGCCCGTCCGCTGCTGCCCGTCGGGTGGACGCCCATCTTCGAGGCACCGCCCCTGGCCCGGCATTTCGATCTGCGCAGCCTCGCCGTCAAGGACGAGAGCCGCAACCCGACGGGATCGCTGAAGGACCGCGCCAGCTCCGTCGGAGCCGTGCGCGCCGCTCATGCCGGCAAGCGCGAGATCACGTGCGCGTCGACGGGCAATGCCGCCTCCTCATTGGCCGGGCAGTCGACGCAGCTCGGGCTGCACGCCTACATCTTCCTTCCGTCCAGGGCCTCCGAGTCGAAGCTGGCCCAGATGCTGATCTACGGCGCCACCGTCTTCAAGGTGCGCGGCACGTACGAAGACGCCTTCCGGACCTCGCTGGACGCCTCCGCGCGCTTCGGCTGGTATAACCGGAACAGCGCCGTGAACCCTGTATTAGTAGAAGGAAAAAAGACCGCCGGCCTGGAGATCGCCGAGCAGTCGGGCTGGGAGCCGCCCGACGCGGTCGTCGTGCCGGTCGGCGACGGCTGCACCATCGCGGGCATCTACAAGGGCCTGCGCGAGATGGAGCGGATCGGCCTGACCTCGCGCACGCCCCGCATCATCGGCGTCCAGGCCGCGGGCGCCTCGCCCATCGAGCAGGCGTTCCGCTCCGGGGAGCCGCTCCGCCCCGGCCCCTCGCAGACGATCGCCGACGGGATCGCGGTCGGCACACCCCGGAACGGACGGAAGGCGCTGCGGGCCGTGCACGACTCCGGAGGGAGCTACGTCGCGGTCAGCGACGAGGCAATATTGGAAGGGATGCGCCTGCTGGCCCGTACGACCGGGATCTGGGGCGAGCCCGCGGCGACGGCCGCGGTGGCCGCGCTGCCGGCGCTGCTCGAGCGCGGGGTGATCACCCGGCACGAACGCATCCTGCTCGTCGTCACCGGCACCGGGTTGAAGGACATCCCGAGCACGCTGCGGGCCGCGGGCCGGGCCATCGAGATCGAGCCGCGCCTGGACGCCGTCGCGGCGCACATCGCCGAGAGGACCGTGCCGTGACGAACATCCCGGGCCCGACCTACGCGGAGATGCGGGACCCCCGCCTGCTGCCGGAGGCGTTCAGGAAGAAGGTGCTCGCGGCGCGCACACGCGAGGACGACCCCGTCAACCTCTTCAACATCACCTGGCGGCGCCGGGACGGGGCGATCAACCACGTCGTCCTCCCCCGCGACCTCACCGGCGTGGAAGCGAACATCGTTGTGCTCACCGGATGCGACTTCCCCTCGGGCAGCCACAAGGTCGGCCCGGTCTACACGACGCTGATGGAGGCCGAGCTGGACGACCGCGCGCGTCCGGGGGTGCACACCGTCGTCGGCCCGTCCACGGGCAACTTCGGCATCGGCACCGCGTACGTCGCGCGCCTGAAAGGCTACCGCGCCGTCGTCGTGATGCCGGACGGGATGAGCCGCGAGCGCTACGAGCGCATCCGCCGCTACGGCGGGGAGCTGGATCTCACCCCGGGCACCGAATCCGACGTCATCCTCACCCTCGAGCGCACGCACGCCGCGTACATGAACCGGCCGGAGTTCATCGTCCTCGAGCAGTTCTCGCTGCTGCCCAACTACCGGTTCCACCGGCACGTCACCGGCAGCGCCGCCCTCGAGGCGGCGGGCGGATACGGAAACGGTCGGGTTGCCGCCTTTGTTGCCGCCCCCGGTTCGGCAGGAACTCTCGCGGCGGGAGATGAGATCAAAGCTCGGTTTCCTGACGCACTTATCGCCGCTCCCGAGCCGCGCGAGTGCCCCACCCTGTACAGCAACGGCATCGGCTCGCACCGCATCGAGGGCGTGGGCGACAAGATGGTCACCCTCATCCACAATCTCCTGAACACGGACTTCGTCCTGCTCGTGCACGACGAGGACTGCCTGTGGAGCCTGCTCGCCCTGCAGGACACGCCGCTCGGCGCGATGCTGGGCATCTCCGGCACCTGCAACATCATCGCCGCATTGCGCATGGCGAAGCACCTGGGCCTGGGCCCCTCCGACAACGTCGTCACGGTGGCCACGGACGGCTTCGACCGCTACCCATCGGTGATGGCGGAGCTCAAACGGCGCGCCGGCGGGCGATTGGATGCGGAGCTCAAGCGGTGGAAGGCCCGGCCCTTCGATGCGTCCACCCCCGAAGAGATCCTCGATACGCGCACGCCGGAGCAGAAGGACCGGCTCTTCAAGCAGAAGGAAGCGATGTGGGCGCGCCTGGGTTATCCCGCGGAGTATCTCAAGAAGATGCGCGGCCGGTCCTTCTGGGATGAGGAGGCCGGACGGGTGGAGGAGATCGACAGCCGGTATCGGTCGTCGCGCCCGCGTCTAGAGTAACGGCGCTCGTCCCCGGGCAGAGCGTAGAGGATGAAGATCGTCCTGCTCATCCTCGGCGCGCTGGCCGCCCTGATCGTCCTCTTCGTGGTCTGGCGTCTGTACGCTACGATCGCGGGCTCCAAGCGAACGTACCTCAAGCTGGCGGCCCGGATCGCCCCCGTCAGCCTGGCGCTCAGGGACGGCCGCATCCCGCGGCAGGTCGATCTCGACGCGTTCGCCGCGGACCGGACGACACGCAAGGTGCTCTACGAGGAGCTCGAGATCCACGACCGGCTGGATCTCTTCCCCCCGGCGTTCCGTACCCAGGAGGCGCTGGCGGAGGCCGATCTCGCAGCCTGGCTGGCCCATCCCAATGAGCTCGGCTCGGTGCCGGACGAGATCGAGTTGATGAAGCAGGTGCCCGCCCCCGGCCTGGACGGCCAGAGCTACTACGCGTTCAGATACCGGATGCGGGAGCCTCACTGGTCGGCGAAGGACGGCTGGATGGCCGGCGTAGCCGGTCCCTACGATCCGCGAGGGCCGCTCGCCACGTCGGGCCGCGGGACCTTCAGCCGCTTCGAGGCCTACGACTC
>DASUAK010000075.1:0-14112 GCA_035763845.1 bacterium
GCCTTGATCGCCCCGAGGCACAGCGCCTCGTTGCCGTTGATGAGCAGGAACGGCTCGCTGATCGTCCGGGATTCGAGGCGGTAGCCGGCGTCCGCCCAGGCCTTCGCGCCCAGGCGCTGTTCCACGGCTTCCCGCCCGCGCTGGGCCGCGCGGATGTTCAGGTCGACGATGTCCTGTCCCTTGCTGAGGAAGCGCTCCTCGATCAGCGCGCGGAAGTAGGTGCCCTTCGGGTCGAAGTCGAGCAGCCGGAACAGGGCGCCGACCATGACGATGTTCTTGACGACGTCCTTCTTCAGCTCATCCCGGGCGATGTTGCGGGCGGGGATCGGAAAGACCTTGATGCCGCGGCGCTCCAGCTCGGCGGTGTCGACCTCGCCGGTGCTGCTGTCGTAGATCAGCACTCCGCCGTCCTTGAGCTCCTTGCCGTGGCGGAGGAGCGTGTCGCGGTTGGGCTGGAGGTTCGCGTCGGGGTTGCTGTCGTAGTCGAGGGCGATGAGGATGTCGACGTCCCGGTCGCCCCAGGAGACCGCCGGCGCGTCGGTGATGAGCATGGGATCGTACTGGTGCGCGCCGTAGATCGTCGAGGCGTAGCCGCGCTCCATCGCCAGGACGTGCAGTCCCGCCCGCGTCAGGATCCGGCCCAGCACGTCGGTCATCGTGACCACGCCGTCCCGCAGCTGGACCCCGCCGACCAGCACTTTGAGGTTGTTGACGATCACACCGGTCTCCATCCCTTCCGACGACGAATCAGGCCCCCGGTGGAAGGCCCCCAGAGGCCTGAACCAGCGCGTGAAACCGTTGTTCATCATACCATACCACGCAGAGGCTGCAAAACGGCCGCATCGAACGGTGGCGGCTCCGCTCCGAACGTCGCGCGCAGCGCCGGCTCCTCGTACAGCCGGACGAACAGGTGCAAGGCCAGCCAGACAGGGATGGCTCCGCGAAGCAGAGAAATCGGCGAGGCGTGGAGCTCCGCCAGCGCTACGAGGAAGACCTCTACCTCGTCAGGGGCGCGCTGGGCTGGGCGGCCCTGCTGGCGCTCGCGGCGGTGCTGGCCGCGCTGCCGTATCTCGCCCCCGGGTACTTCCTCTATACGGCCTCGCTCATCGCCGCCCACGTCGTCATCGCGATCGGGCTGAACCTCCTCGTCGGCTACACCGGACAGATCTCCCTCGGCCACGCCGGCTTCGTCGCCCTGGGCGCCTACGCGGCGGGGATCCTGGCCGCGCGGCTGCACGTGCCCTGGGGCGCGGCGATGGCGGGCGGCGGCCTGGTGGCAGCCCTGTTCGGCTTTCTGGTCGGCATCCCGGCCCTGCGCCTGACGGGTCCCTACCTCACCATCGCCACACTGGGCTTCGGCATCGCCGTCAACCAGGTCCTGACCAACTGGGATGCGCTGTCGGGAGGCCGCAGCGGCCTGTTCCTGCCCAAGCTGGCCCTGGCCGGCGCCCGCCTGCACGACCATCACATCTACTACCTGTTCGCGGCCATCGCCGCGGCGGGGATCTGGGTGGCCGTCAACCTCGCCCGCTCGCACATCGGCCGGGCGTTCGTGGCCATCCGCGACAGCGACATCGCCGCCGAGGTCATGGGGGTGAACCTCACCGTCTACAAGACGCTGGCTTTCGCGGTCAGCGCCTTCTACGCCGGCGTCGGCGGCGCGATGCTCGCCTTCCTCCTGGGGTTCCTGGAGCCCCAGCTGTTCACGCTGTTCGAATCGGTCTACTACTTCAGCATGATCGTGGTCGGCGGGCTCGGCACCATTCCCGGCCCGGTCCTCGGCGCCGTCCTGCTCACGATCCTCCCCCAGCAGCTGGCCGGGCTGAAGCAGTACCTCCCCCTGGTGTACGGCGCGACGATCGTCTTCGTCATGGCCGTCGAGCCCTGGGGCCTGTACGGGCGGTGGCTCAAGATCAAGCTCTGGTTCAAGACGTGGCCCTTCTAGCCCAGTACGTCGCCGGCGGGCTGGCCACGGGGAGCCTCTACGCCCTCGTGGCCCTGGGGATCGTGCTGCTGTACCGCACCTCGCGCGTCCTCAACTTCGCCCACGGCGACCTGGCCACGTTCGGCACCTTCGTCGCCTTCGCGATGATCACGACGGCGCACTGGTCCTTCGGCCTGGCCGCGGCCGGCAGTCTCCTCGTCACCGCGGTCGTCGGCGCGGCCTTCTTCTTCCTGATCATCCGCCCGGCGAAGGAGGCCACCCTGCTCGGCAAGATCGTCATCACGCTGGGCCTGGCCCTGGTCCTGCAGGGGGCCACCGCCGTGCTCTGGGGGACGGACACGAAGACGATGCCCTTCCCTCTCTCAGACATCAAGGTCTACCGGCTGGGCGAGGTCGTGATCAGCCAGATCAGCCTGGGGAGCTTCACGGTCGGGCTGGCGCTGATGGGCGGGCTCTACGTCCTCGTGCAGCGCACGCGGGTCGGCCTGGCGATGCGGGCCGTTTCGCAGGACGGGGTGGCCGCCCAGGTGCTCGGCATCCCCGTCCGTCGCATCCTGGCCCTGACCTGGGGACTGGCCTCCGCCCTCGGGGCGGCCGCGGGGATCCTCCTTGCCCCGGTCACGCTGCTCGATCCCTACATGATGCTCGACCCGTTCCTGAAGGGCTTCGCCGCCGCGGTCCTGGGCGGGATCGACAGCATGCCGGGGGCGGCCCTCGGCGGCCTGCTGCTGGGGGTCATCGAAGCCCTGTTCGGGGCCTACGTCTCGGTGAAGTTCAAGACCACGATGGCTTTCCTCATCATCGTGGCGGCGCTGGTCCTCCGGCCGGAGGGGCTGCTGGGCAGGGAGTACAAGCGGCGCGTGTAACTCAGTGGATACATCCGGATCCGTGGAGGGGTGAGGGGATGAAACTGGCCAGAGTTGGGGCGCTCGTGGCCTTGCTGCTGCTCGTCACGGCCACCATGGCCGCCACGCAGGAGCGCGGGATCACCGACACCGAGATCGTGATCGGGAGCTCACAGCCGCTGTCCGGCCCGGCCGCCTTCTGGGGCCAGGGCGTGGGCGGCGGGATGGACGCCTACCTGAAGTGGATCAACGACCAGGGCGGGATCAACGGCCGGAAGATCCGGCTGGTCCTCCGCGACGACGGCTACTCACCGACCCGCGCCGTGGCCAACGTGCGCGAGCTGGTCGAGCGGGAGCGCGTCTTCGCCATCGTCAGCCTGATCGGCTCGGCGAACGCCTTCGCCGTGCGCGACTACATCATCGAGAGCCAGGTCCTCTGGGTCACGCCGACGGCCGACGCCAACATGTGGGCCGGCTTCAAGAACAAGAAGTACCTGTTCGTCGGCTACCCCGGCTACGTGGACGAGGGCCGCATCCTCACGACCTACGCCGCGAGGAACGAGGGTGTGAAGTCCGTGGCCGTCTTCTACCAGAACGACCTCTACGGGCAGAAGGGCCTCCTCGGCGTCAAGCGCGGCATCACCGACACGAAGATCAAGCTGGCCACGGCCGTGCCGTACGAGGTGACCGACCGCGACCTCAGCGGCCATGCCCTGAAGCTGCGCCAGTCCGGGGCGGACGCGGTGATCCTGTACGCCACCCCGACGCAGGGCGCCCTGATCGTGCGGGAGATGGCCAAGATCGGCTTCAGCCCGAAGCTGTTCGCCAGCTTCACCCTGGCCGATCCCGTGATGTTCCAGCTGGCCGGCGACGCCTGGAACGGCGTCATCGCCACCGCGTACTTCCCGGTGCCCGGCAGCGATCCCAAGGTGGACGCGATGCTGGAGACGCTGCTCAAGATCAACCCGCAGCTCCGGCAGAGCCCGTTCAACGCGCTGGCCGGCGTCTCGTTCCTCGAGCCGTTCATCGAGGCCCTGCGCCGCGCCGGTCCCGGGGTCACCCGCGACAGCGTGGTCCGGGCCTTCGAGTCGATGCGGAACTGGAACGGCGAGGTCATCCGCGGCGTCACCTTCGGCGCGGACCGCCGCCAGGGGTTGAACCGGATCTACATCATCAAGTCGGAGAACCGCCAGTACAAGAAGCTCACCGACTGGATCGAGTATCCCGTGGGATTCTAAGTTGTCAGGGGTGAGGCGACTGCGCCTCACCCCTGACCAATGTCTTCATGGACGACCAGACTTCCTTACGTCGACCCACGGCGATCCCTGACCCGCCCGTCCTCCTATCGGTGCACGATGTCTCCATCGCCTTTGGGGGAATCCTCGCCCTCGACGGCATCTCCCTCGACGTCCCGGAGGGGGCGCTCATCTCGGTGATCGGGCCCAACGGCGCGGGCAAGACGACGCTGTTCAACTGCATCAGCGGCCTCTACCGCCCCAATCGCGGCCGCATCCTCTTCAGGGATCGCTCCCTCACCGGCTTGAAGCCCGACGCCGTGGCGCGGCTCGGCATCGCCCGGACCTTCCAGAACGTCGAGCTGTTCCTGCGGATGACGACGCTGGAGAACCTGCTGCTCGGCCGGCACCTCCACTACAGAGCCGGCCTCCTGGACGCCGCGCTCAGCCTCCCCCGCTGGCGGCGGGAGGAGGTCACGCACCGCGAGCATGCCGAGCGGATCCTCGACTTTCTCGACCTGCAGGAGGCGCGGGACCGCCGCGTCGGCGACCTCCCCCTGGGACGCCAGCGGCTGGTCGAGCTGGGGCGCGCGCTCGCCACCGGACCGAGGCTGCTCCTGCTGGACGAGCCGTCGTCGGGGATGACCGCCGAGGAGAAGGGCGACCTCGTGTTCCGCATCAAGGACATCCGCGAGGAGATGGGCATCACGGTGATCATCGTGGAGCACGACCTGAAGCTCGTGATGGGCATCTCGGACTGGATCGCGGTGCTGGACCACGGGGTGAAGATCGCCCAGGGCACCGCCTCGGAGGTCCAGGCCGACCCCGACGTCATCCGCGCGTATCTCGGGGAGCCGGAGCCCGTCCGTGCCTGAGGCCCTGCTGCGGGTCCACAACGTCGAGACCGCTTACTACGGGCGCCTCACGGTGCTGCGCGGCGTCTCCCTCGAGGTGCCGCCCGGCCGGATCGCCGCGCTGCTGGGCAGCAACGGGGCGGGAAAGACGACGCTGCTGCGGACGATCATGGGCCTCATCCCCGACCAGCCGGAGAAGGGGTCGGTCGAGTTCGCGGGCCGCCGGCTCAACGGGCTCGACCCCGAGGACATCGCGCAGCGCGGCATCGCCTACGTGCTCGAAGGTCGCGGCATCTTCCCCGAGCTCACCGTCGAGGAAAACCTCGCCCTCGGCGCCTACCGCCGGCGGGGGGTGGAAAGCCGCGCGGACCTCGACCGCGTCCACGTCCTCTTCCCTATCCTCCGCGAACGCCGCCGCCAGCTCGCGGGAACGCTCTCCGGCGGGGAGCAGCAGATGCTGGCCATCGGCCGGGCCCTGCTCCTGCGGCCGAAGCTCCTGATGCTGGACGAGCCGTCGCTGGGACTGGCCCCGCTGCTCGTGCGCGAGATCTTCCGGACGATCGCCGAGGTCAACCGCGACGGCACGGCCATCCTGCTCGTGGAGCAGAATGCCCACATGGCCCTGACGATCGCGCACTACGGCTATGTGATGGAGAGCGGACGGCTGGTCCTCGAGGGGTCGGCGGCCGACCTGGCCGAGAACCCCAACGTCCAGGAGCTCTACCTCGGCGTGACGCGTGAGCCTTCGATCAAGGGTTGGAAGCGGTACAAGGTCCGGCGCCGCTGGGCCTAAGGCAGGGTGCTCCCCCACCAGGGAGCGCGATCGCCCGCCAGCCACCTCGGGACGAGGGTCCAGAGCTGCGGCGGCTGGAGGTTGTGGGCGCGCAGCTCGCCCACGGAGACCCAGTGGAACGCCAGGTGCTCGGCATGGGAGCGCGGCGTCGCGCCCGAGGCCAGCTCCGGGACGGTCACCTCGAAGCAGTGGTTGATCTCGAAGTGCCGGACGCCCCCATCCACCCAGGTGTGCTCCAGAGCCCCGCGGTATGCGCCGATCCCGGCCCGGACGTGGAGCTCCTCCATGAGCTCCCGCGCAAGCGCCGCGGGAGCGCTCTCCCCGTGCTCGATGTGGCCGCCAGGCAGGAAGGTGTGGTCCGCTCCCCGGAAGCGGGCGACGAGCAGCCGTCCGTCCCGGACGATGACCCCTCGTGCCAGCAGATGAAAGGCGGCCCCGGGCGGGGCGGCTTCCCTCACGTGGTCTGAACGGTGACGCCGGCGCGGCTCAGGGCCGCCAGCAGCGCGTCCGGCTCGTCGGTCCCCACGCCGAACCGCCGCCCCCCGCGCAGGCGGAGGACCACCGCCCGCCGTCCGGACACGTTGTACAGCCAGTACCCCCACCAGCGCAGCCCCCAGCCCACGTACCAGGGGACCCGCACCGCCGACGCGGACTCGATCTCGCCCAGCGGGATCGTCCGGCGGATCCAGCCCGGGCCGAACCAGACCCGCAGCCGGTCACTCGTGATCTCGACGGTCAGGCTGGCGAAGAACACGGCGAGCACGGCCAGGAAGCCCAGCAGGGCGATCTCGCCGGCGTCGTATCCGCCGGGGGCCGACCCGACGGCGAAGGCGGCGGCCGCGGCGCCGAGGACGGTCAGGATGAGGTATGCGGGCTGGGTATGGCGGTAGGACATCAGTCCCGGTACAGGGACTCGATCAGATCGCCGAACTTCTCCGTGATCGCCCTGCGCTTGACCTTCATCGTCGGCGTGACCTCGCCGTCCTCGTGGTAGAGGCGCTTCGGCAGCAGGGCGAACTTCTTCACCTGCTCGGGGGAGGAGAGCGTGCGGTTGACGGCCTCGACCTCGGCGGCGATGAGCTTCCGCACCTCCGGGCTCTGGGTCAGGTCGGTGAAAGTGGTGAAGGGCACGCGGCGCTCCTGGGCCCATTTGCCCACGGTGTCCTCGTCGATCACGATGAGGGCCACGAGATACCTGCGGCGGTCGCCGATCACGACGGCGTCGTTGACGAACGGGCTGGACTTCAGCTTGTTCTCGATGTACTGCGGGGCGATGTTCTTCCCGTAGGCGTTGATGAACAGGTCCTTCTTGCGGTCGGTGATCTTCAGGTTGCCGTCGCCGTCGAACGCCCCCACGTCCCCGCTGTACAGCCAGCCGTCCACGATCGTCTTCTCGGTCTGCGCGGGATCCTTGAAGTAGCCCTTGAACACGCCGGGGCCGGCCACGCAGATCTCCCCGTCCCCGGCGAGGCGCACCTGGATCGCGCCGACCGGCTTGCCCACGGTGCCGAGCGCGACGTCGCCCACGGGATGGGACGTGGTCAGCCCCGAGCCCTCGGTCTGCCCGTAGATCTCGCGGATCTCGACCCCCAGGCTCCAGAAGAAGCGCAGGACGTCCGGCGAGATGGGCGCGGCCGCGGAGAGGGCCACCCGCACGCGATCCAGTCCGATGCGATGGCGCAGCGGCGCCAGGACGGCGCGGTAAGCGAGGCGGTACGCAAGTTGAAGCGCGGGCGACGGCTTGCGCCTGGTCAGCCTCATGGTCGAATGGCGCTGTCCGATCCGTACCGCGCCGCCGAAGGCCAGCCGTTTGACGGGGTCCGCGTCCTTCATCCCCAGGACGATCCCGGAGTACAGCTTCTCCCAGATGCGCGGCACGGCAAAGATGACCGTGGGCCGCACCTCGCGCAGGTTCTGGGGCACGGTGTCGAGGTTCTCGGCGAAGTTCACCGTGCAGCCCCGGAAGACGGGGATGGTGATCGAGAACGACCGCTCCGCGATGTGCGCCAGCGGGAGGTAGCTCAGCAGCTCGTCCCCCTCGCGGGCCGGGATGCAGCCTTCGCAGGCCGTGCGCACCTGCCACATGATGTTGTGGTGGGTGAGCATCGCGCCCTTGGGCGCCCCGGTGGTACCGGAGGTGTAGATGATGAGGGCGAGGTCGTCCGGCTCCAGATGGGCGATCGCCTCGTCCACCGCGCGCGGGTCGCTGCGCTCGTGCTGCTCGCCCAGCTGCAGGAACTCGCCGAACATCATCACCTGGGGATCGGTGAACCGGCGCAGCCCCTCGGGGTCCATGACCACGATGCGCTCCAGATGCGGGAGGCGTTCCCGCACCTCGAGCACCTTGTCCAGCTGCTCTTCGCCTTCGACGATGACGACCCGCGCCTCGGAGTGCTCGAGGATGTAGTGCACCTGCTCGGGGCTGTTCGTCGCGTAGATGCCGACCGAGACGCCGCCGGCGCTCTGGACCCCGAGGTCGCCGTAGAGCCACTCCGGACGGTTCTCGCCGAGGATCCCGACGCGGTCGCCCTTGCGGAGGCCCATCGCCAGCAGGGCGTGCGCGGTCCGGCGCACCTGCCGCGCGTACTCGGCCCACGAGATCCGCCGCCAGATCCCGCACTCCTTGCGGCGCAGCGCCACCGCCGTCCCCAGCCGCGCCGCCTGCGCGGCCAGCACCGCAGGGATCGTGTCGCTCGTCGCCGTCGGGCGCTCGCGCAGGAGGGCCATGGTGGAGTACCACTACGCCGGTCGGAAGGTAACCCCTCCGTGACGGAGAACGGCATCCCCGCATGTCGTCCCCGGCGGACCTCTTCTCCCTCGCAGGCCGCACCGCGCTCGTCACGGGCGGCTCCCGCGGGCTCGGCCTCGAGATCGCGGAAGGACTCGGACAGGCCGGCGCACGGGTGGCCGTCACCGCGCGGCGCCGGGAGTGGCTGGACGAGGCGCAGCGCAGTCTCCGCGGCGCCGGCGTGGACGCCCTGGCCCTGGCGGGCGACGTCTCCGACAGCCGCGACGTCGTGCGCGTGGTCGACGAGGTGACGCGCCAGCTCGGGCGCATCGACATCCTCGTCAACGCCGCGGGGCGCTCCTGGGGCGCCGCGGCCACGGAGATGCCCCTGGAGAAGTGGCGCGAGGTCATGGAGGCCAACGCCACGGGCACATTTCTGATGTGCCAGGCGGCGGGCCGGGGGATGATCGGCCGCCGGTTCGGCCGCATCATCAACGTGGCCTCGCTCGCGGGGCTGGCCGGGCAGCCCGCGGACATCATGGACGCCGTGGGCTACAGCGCGAGCAAAGGTGCGATCATCGCCCTGACCAAAGATCTCGCCGTGAAGTGGGCACCGCACGGGATCACCGTGAACGCGATCGCCCCGGGATGGTTTCCCACGCGCATGTCCGAGAAAGTCATCGAGCGCGCCGGGCGTCGGCTCGAGGCGATGATCCCGATGGGGCGGGTCGGACGGCCGGGCGAGGTGAAGGGCGCCGCGGTCTTCCTCGCCTCGGAGGCGGCGAGCTACGTCACCGGCCAGGTCTTCGCCATCGACGGGGGGCTGCTCGCGCTGTGAGAGAAGCCGTCATCATCGAAGCGGTGCGCACGCCGATCGGCCGGCGCGGGGGCGCCCTCAGCGGCATCCGCGCGGACGACCTGCTCGCCTCCGTCCTGGAAGAGGTCGTGCGGCGCGCAGGGATCGAGCCGGGCTTCGTAGAGGACGTGCTGGCCGGCTGCGTCACCCAGGTCGGTGATCAGGGGGCCAACGTCGCCCGCACGGCGACGCTGGTCGCGGGCTTCCCCGTCGAAGTGGCGGCGGCCACGGTCAACCGCCAGTGCGGCAGCAGCCACCAGGCGCTCCACGCCGCCTCCCAGGCGATCCGCAGCGGGGACGCGGACGTCGTCATCGCCGCCGGCGTCGAGAGCATGAGCCGTGTGCCGCTCGGCAGCGACTACGGCGAGTGGAACCCCCGCTTGATGGAGCGCCACCCCCTCGTCCATCAGGGGATCGCCGCGGAGATGCTCGTGAAGCGGTACAGGCTGACCCGCGAGGAGTGCGACCGGTACAGCCTGGAGTCCCACCGCCGCGCCGCCCACGCCACCGCGGAGGGCCGCTTCCGCCGCGAGATCCTGCCCCTCGAAGGGGCGCACGGGATGGTGGGCGACGACGAGGGGATCCGCCGGGACACCTCTCTCGAGAAGCTCGCCGCCCTGCAGCCGGCGTTCGACCCGGAGGGGGTCATCACCGCCGGCAACTCCTCACAGATCAGCGACGGGGCGGCCGCGCTGCTCCTCATGAGCGCCGACCGCGCCGCGAGTCTGGGCCTGCGCCCGCGGGCGCGCATCGTCGCGCAGACGGTGGTGGGCAGCGATCCCGTGATCATGTTCACCGGCGTGGCGCCGGCGACGCACCGGGTCCTCGAGCGCTCCGGGCTCGGCCTCGACGCGATCGACGTGGTCGAGATCAGCGAGGCGTTCGCACCGGTGGTGCTGGCCTGGGCCGCCGAGCTCGAGCCGGAGATGCGGCGCGTGAACCCCAACGGCGGCGCCATCGCGCTCGGCCATCCCGTCGGGGCTTCCGGCGCGCGCCTGGCCACGTCCCTGCTCCACGAGCTGGAGCGGCAGGGGGGGCGCTACGGGCTCCAGGTCGTCTGCATCGGCTGGGGGATGGCCACGGCGACCGTCATCGAGCGCCTCTGAGCATGCGGGCCCACCGGATCGAGCTCCCCACCCCGTTCCCGGTCGGCGCGGTCAACGCGTACCTGCTCGAGGGAGAGCCGCTCACCCTCGTGGACACGGGCCCGAAGACGCCGGAGGCTCAGGCCGCGCTCGAGACCGGTCTGGCCCAGCACGGCGCCGATCCCGGAGCCGTCCGCCGGATCATCCTCACCCATGGCCACGTGGACCACTTTGGAAACGCCTTCTGGCTGCGGGAGCAGTCGGGTGCGCAAATCTTCGCCCATCCCGCGGACGCCCCCAAGTTCGCCGGCGAACGCTGGATGGTGGACCACCTCCGCCGCCACTTCACGCTGGCCGGCCTGCCCGAATCGTTCCTGGAGGCCTTCACCGACCGGTGGCGGGAGCTGCGCGCGCTCTACGATCCCGTGACGGAGTTCTTCCCGCTCCAGGACGGGGACACCGTCGCCATCGGCGACGAGCGGGTCCGGGTGCTGCACTGCCCCGGCCACTCCCTCGGACACATCTGCCTCTTCCATCTGGACGGCATCCTCATCGCGGGGGATCTGCTCCTGGCCGACGTCAGCCCCAACCCGATCGTGGAGTTCACCCAGGAGGGCCGCCGGATCGCCACCCTGCCGCAGTACCTGCACTCGCTGCGCCGCGTGCTGCTCCTGAACTGCGAGGTCGCCTACCCCGGCCACGGCGGGGTCCTGGGCAACCCCGGAGCCCGGATCCGGGAGCTGACGGGGCACCACGAGCAGCGGAAAGAAGCGATCCACCGCGAGCTGGCCCGCGAGCCCCGCACCCTGGTGGGGCTGGCCCAGGTCCTGTATCCGCACCTCGACGCGGTCAACCTCATGCTCGCCCTCTCGGAGGTTCTCGGCCATCTCGACCTCCTGGCCGAGGAGAAGCGCGTCACCGCCGCCCAGCGGGGCCCGGCCATGATCTTCCGGGCGAAATAGGGTCCTTACCTGACGCTCACCTGTTCGAAAGGTGGGAAAAGGGATGCGCTGCTCCCGGCGCCTCTCGCCGGCTTTGGCCCGTTTCTTGCTTTCAGGTGAGGTGGGAGAAGATGATCGTGACCGAAAAGGTTTCCGCACGGGATCTCTATCCGTCAGCCAGCGAGCTGTTCGAGCCCGCCCGGCGACCCGCCCGGCGGCCGACACCAGGGCACCGGCCCCCGCGGGCGCTCCTCTGGCTCCTCACCGGCATCCTGGCGGGAGTGGTCGGGCGCCGGCTCCTGGCCTGGATCGACCGCAACCTGTAATCCACCGTTCACCCATTCCATCCAGAAAAGAAAAACGAGGGAAGCCGGACCGCTCTCCCCCCGCAGGTGGAACTACATATCCGATTTTTCCCAACATCTCGCCGCATCAAACAGGGAGACCAAGAAGTTGTGACAGGAACAACCTGAGGACTCGAGAGGAAGACCACCGCGAACGCCCATTCGGTCCTGTCCGGCTCTAGGAAGCACCTGCCGCACAGAGAAACCTCCTGGCGATGCCTCTTCCGATCTCCCGCGCGTCGATCCACGGACTCGGCGTGTACATCCCCGAGCGTGTGCTCTCCAACGACGAGCTCGCCCGCATGGTGAACACGACGGACGAGTGGATCACCGCCCGCACGGGGATCAAGCGCCGGCACCTGGCCGCCCCCGAGCAGAGCACGTCCGATCTGGCCTTGATCGCGGCGCAGCGCGCCCTGGCGGCGGCGGAGATCTCCCCGGACCAGCTCGACCTCATCATCGTGGGCACGGCGACGCCGGACATGTTCTTCCCGGCCACGGCCTGCCTGGTGCAGGAGCGCCTGGGCGCCCCGCAGGCCGGCGCCTTCGACCTGCTGGCGGCCTGCTCCAGCTTCGTCTACGGGCTGATCACCGCCGACCAGATGATCCGGGCCGGCACGATCCGCCGGGCCCTGGTCATCGGGGCGGAAACCCTCAGCCGCCTCGTGGATTGGGAAGACCGCCGCACCTGTGTGCTGATCGGGGACGGCGCCGGCGCCGCGGTGCTCGGCCCCGCCACGGGCGAGCATGGGATCCTCAGCGGCCGGGTCGGGGCGGACGGATCGGCCGGCGACCTCCTCAAGGTGACGGCGGGGGGCTCCCGCATGCCGGTCACCCCCGAAGCCATCGAGCGCAAGCTGCACCGGGCGACGATGGACGGCCAGGCCGTGTTCAAGATCGCCGTGCGCACCGTGCCGGCGCTGATCCGCCAGGCGGTGGCCCAGGCGGGCTGGGCGATGGAGGAGGTCGACCGGTTCGTTCCCCACCAGGCCAACCTCCGCATCATCGAGTCGATGCGGGATCAGCTCGGGGTGAGCCTCGACCGGTTCGTGGTGAACATCGAGGAGTACGGGAACACGTCCGCGGCGAGCGTGCCGCTGGCGCTGTGGGAAGCCGTGCAGGCGGGCCGGATCACGGACGGCGACCGGATCGTGCTGGCCGCGTTCGGCGGCGGCTTCACCTACGCCGCCTGCGCCCTGGTGTGGGGACGGTAGCTAGAGGGCCGTGCGCGCGCGCTCGTTCCGCAGCCGGCTGAGCAGAGCGCCGAGCGGCGCCACCTCCGAAGGTACTCCGTCCTTGAACGCGATCGCCTGACCCGACGCGGCGGGGATCTTCGCCCCCGGCATGATCACCCCGACCAGGTTCAGCGGATCGGCCGAGGCGATCACGACCACCGGATCGCCCGAGGTGCGCCGGACCGCCCGCAGCGCTTCGACCGCCTCCGGCAGCGCGAACTGCTCGCCCGTCAGCCCGGCCACGAACCGGCCGCCCCGGATCCGGCCCTGCGCTTCCCACCGGCGATAGACCTGCACGAGGACGCGCCACGGCGGGGCGATGCGCTCCCGCGCCAGCAGGTCGCGGAACACGACCCCGTAGCGGCGGAGCAGCTGGCGGGCGATCGCCTCCTCCCGCTCCTCGCGGGCCGGGGATCCGGCGGGCCGCCACAGCGACCACCGGCCGACCGGGAGCGAGCGGCCGTGGGCGCGGACGCCGGTGAGCCGCCGCATCCGCTGCTGGCGCCGCCGCTGCCGCGATCCACCGTGGAGGAGCTGGCGGAGGCCGGCCACGCCGTCGCCCGAGACGGCGCCGTGCGAGACGAGCTCCCACAACGCCTCCTCGACCTCGGCGGGCATGCGCCGGGTCGCCTGGGCGATGTCGCTGAGGAACGACGCCCCGCGCTGCTCGAGGAACCTCGCCACCTCCGCCGCCGCGGGCGAAAGCCCTCGCAGCACGTCATCCAGATCGCGGGTGACATCAAAGAAGGCCGGCAGGTCCTCGCGGATCGCGAAGGCCAGCGGTGAGCTGCGCCCGGGCATCTGGCGGCGCCGGCTGCGTCCCGCGGGCTGGTCCTCGTCGATCCCATTAGAAGTGAGGCGGCCCCAGGCCACCGCGCCCGACAGCGTCAGGTACTCGAGGTCGGCGGGATCGTACAGCCGGACCCGCGAGGGGAGGATGGACTCCTCCCAGCTCGGGGCCGGGAGCTCCAGGCCCTGCAGCTGGCCGATGATCTCGGCGACACCGTCCCGGCCGTGCAGCTGGGTGCCGGCCTGCACGTGCTGCCAGCGGAAGAGGAAGCGCATGAACTCGGCCGGAGCCACGGCCTCGATCTCGCGGCGCAGCCGGCCGAGCGTCAGGCGGTGGATCCGGGCCAGCAGCCGGCGTTCACACCACTCAAGTTCCGCGGCCGGTGTAAACCGGCCGCGCAGCACTACCCCCGCGCCCTCGAGCACAGCGAGCGCGATCTCAACGTCGGAGGCGGGCAGACC
>DASUAK010000076.1:0-3552 GCA_035763845.1 bacterium
GATGCGTTCGGTGGATCCGAAGACGCCGGTGGACGACATCCAGCGGGGGCACGCGGCGGCGCGGGAAGCCGCCCGGCTGCTCAAGGCGGCGCTCGACATCTTCGACCGGGCCGCGCTGCACCCCGAGGCCGCCTCGCTCGACGCTCCCTACGGGGCCGGCGCGCCGAAGCGGGTGCATCCCGGGGCGCAGTGCACCTGGGTGGCGGAGCGGGCCGAAGCGCTGGGACGCGAGACGGCGAACGTGACGCTGCGGAAGGAGAATCTGCTCCTCAGCGTCCAACGGAACCCCGTGTGATCGCCGCCCGGACGTACGATCTCTGGGGCGGCGCCGCCCTCACCGCCCTGGGTGTGGTCGGTCTCTTCGCCGGGATCCGGATCGTGGTCCTCAACTCCGAGCCCCTCCGCGACCTCATCCTCATCGGCGCCGGAGTGCTCTTCCTATGGGCGGGATGGCGGGGTACGGACGGGCAGGTGCTGGCCTGGACCCGCCTCCTCGGCGCGGCGTTCCTCATCTTCGGCCTGGGGACGATGGTCGCCCCCGACCTGTTCGGCACATTCACCTTCGGACTCGGCCGCGCCGACAGCCTTCTCCATCTGCTCTATGGCGTCGGGGGGATCTGGGCGGCATGGCGGCCGGCGATCGCCGCGTAGTCACGGTCGGCCACTCCACGCGTTCCCTCGAGGAGTTCCTGGCGCTGCTCCGTTCGTCCGGGGTGACCGTCCTCGTGGACGTACGCATCGCGCCGGGCTCGCGGCGCCACCCGCAGTTCGGGAAGGACGCGCTCGCGGCGTCCCTGGCCGCCGCCGGCATCCGCTACGTGCATGCGGCCGACCTCGGAGGCCGGCGGCAGGGACGGGCGGATTCACGGCACGTGGGCTGGCGGAACGCCGGTTTCCGCGCGTACGCCGACCACATGGAGAGCCCGGCGTTCCAGCGGGCCCTCGAGGCGCTCATCGCGGCGGCGCGGTCCGAAACGGTGGCCGTGATGTGTGCGGAGGCGGTGCCCTGGCGCTGCCACCGGCAGCTCATCGCGGACGCGCTGCTGGCGCAGGGCCTTCCGGTGGTGCATGTCCTCGACCCGGGCGAGAGCCGGCCGCACACGCTGACGCCGTTCGCCCGTGTCGAGGACGGGCAGGTCGTCTACGACCGCACGGGCGGCCTATTCGACGATTAGCTCGGTTTCGATCCGGGGACGGGGCACCCCGCGGAAGCCGAACCCCCGATATACGGCGAATCGCCTGACCACCCGGCCGCCCCACACGATCTCGAGATCCGGCAGCCGCTCGACCCGTTGAAACATCTGCGCCAACGGGACGCCGGGTCCCGAGGGCAGGTCGCCGATGTAGATGGCGTTCCAATCGATCAGGGCCTGATGATTGACCCACAGGTCGTAGGCGTCGCCGCCGAACGGCGTGACGACGAGGTGCTTCCTGCGCAGATTGTAGTCCATCTGCGCCGCCGTCTGATAGGCGCGCATCAGGAGGAACCGGCCGGGCTCCGCCGGCGTGGCCTGCAGGAGGGCGTCGGTGCGCGAGGCGGCGGCCTCCCAGGCCCACAGCTCGCCCGCTCCCGCGTAGTTCGGCCGGAAGGGCAGGACGGCCAGCGCCACGATGACCGCCAGGTTGAGAACCAGGGCGGAGATCGACAACGGCCGCACCCACCGCCGCCGGCCCGCGGCGTCCCACATCACCCCGCCGGCGATGAGGGCGATGAGGAATCCCGTGGCATGCCAGTGCGGCTTGGGCACTCCGTCGAAGCTGATCAGCCACGTCACGATGAGGATGGGCAGCGTGCTCCACAGCAGGAACACCGACCGGACGTCGCGGCGGTGGTCTCCGGCGCCGAGCCGGGCGACCGCGGCGACGAGCAGCGGCGCGCTGAGGAGGCCGTAATAGGCCAGCTGGGCGGCGGCGAAGGCGGCGGCGTTCAAAACCGGAAGGCTCGTGCTGATCCACACCGCGGGGTTCTGGGCGCGCCGGAAGGTGCGCCAGGCGTGGTCCGCATTCCACAGGATGACCGGCAGGAAGACCAGGAGGGCGATGGCCGCCGCCCGGAAGGGCTCGGCGCGGAGCCTCCACCGCCGCTCCGACGGTGTCCAGAAGAGAAATCCCAGCATCGAGACGGCGAGGAAGACCGCGTGGAGCTTGCTGAGGGCGGCCAGCCCGGCGGCGAGGCCCGCCAGATACCAGTCGCGCGGCCGTCCGTCCGTGCGGGCCCGCCACAGCGCCCACAGGGCGAGCGCCCAGAAGAAGACGAACGGCGCGTCGGGGAACGCGAAGATGCTGCCGATCGAGAACGCGGGGATCAGCTGATAGGCGAGCGCGGCGGCGGCCCCTACTCCCGGGCCGTACATCCTCCGGCCCAGGTCGAGCAGGAGCAGGGCGATGCCGGCCGACAGCAGGACCGCGCCGGCCCGGACGCCCAGGGGGCTGTCCCCGAGCAGCGCCGTCGAGGCGCTGATCATCCAGGCGATCGCCGGCGGATGGTCGGGGTAACCCGCGGCCAGGTGCTGCGCCCACGTCCAGTAATACGCCTCGTCGTCCACCAGCGGGAGGGCGGAGGCGAGCCGGAGGCGCAGCAGGGTCGCGCCCCCGATCACTGCAATCACGGCGAGGCGCCGCCTATCCACGGGTGGGAGCGTCCAGGAGCCGGCGGGCGCGCCGGAAGACGGCGTTCAGCATCGGCTCGGTGAGCCTGCCCGTTTGCGTGTTCTGCCGGCTGGGATGGTAGGAGGCGAGGACGTGGAGGCGTCCCCCCGAGGGGTGGCGCAGCACGAAGGACACTCCGTGCCCGAACGCGGGCCGTGGGCGCGGAACCTCGAAGCCGCGCTCCCGCGCGTGGAGGAGGAACCGCGTTAACCCGATGTG
Source organism: bacterium (assembly GCA_035763845.1). Classification (GTDB taxonomy): domain Bacteria; phylum Sysuimicrobiota; class Sysuimicrobiia; order Sysuimicrobiales; family Kaftiobacteriaceae; genus Kaftiobacterium. Next base: position 2,869 of record DASUAK010000076.1, read on the forward strand.
TCCCAGCGCCACGACAACCCGGACCCGCGTCAGGATCTCGAGCTCGCGCCGGAGGTAGCGGGCGCAGTTCTCGGTCTCGGACGGCAGCGGCTTGTTGTCCGGCGGGGCGCAGCGCACGGTGGCCGTGATGAAGGCTCCCGGCAGCGTCAGCCCATCGTCCCGGTGCAGCGAGGAAGGCTGCGAGGCGAAGCCGTGGCGGTGCATGGCGCGGATCAGCCACTGCCCCGAGCCGTCGCCGGTGAACATCCGCCCCGTGCGGTTGGCGCCGTGGGCTGCGGGGGCGAGGCCGACGATCAGCAGCTCCGCCTCCGGGTCGCCCAGTCCGGGCACAGGCCGTCCCCAGTACGTCCAGTGGGCGAACTCGCGCTTCTTGTCACGGGCGACCTGCTCACGGTAGCGGACCAGGCGCGGGCAGAGCCGGCAGTGGACGACCGTCTCGGCGAGGCGCGCCAGCTCGCGCGCAGCCGTGCTCACCGGCGGAAAAGGTAGAGGGACCACCCCATGGTGTCCCGTCCCCATCGAAGGTAGACTTCGCGGCCCGCGCGGACGAGCTCGAGGATCTCTGGCACGTCCGGGTCCTCCGGGTGTCCGTGGGCGAAGCGCTCCGCCGCCTGCCACTGCAGGCTCTTGTAGCGATCCCAATCGTCTTCGCTGCTGGCGATGACGAAGAGGAGGGTGAGGCCT
>DASUAK010000077.1:0-10443 GCA_035763845.1 bacterium
CAGGCCAGGCCCAGGCCGGCGAAGACGCCGACCGACGTGAGCACGTCGGCCAGCAGGTGGCGGGCGTCGGCCTCGAGGGCTACGGAGTGGGCCTCGCGGGACACGCGCAGGAGGAAGCGCGCCGTGAGGTAGTTCGCGGCCGTGGCCACGCCGAGGACGGCGAAACCCCAGTCGAGATTGCGCAGCGGCTGGGGGCTCACCAGCCGGACGCCGGCGGCAGCGAGGATCCATCCCCCGGCCACGAAGATCATCGCCCCTTCGGTGGCGCCGCTGACGTACTCCGCCTTCCCGTGGCCGTACTGGTGTCCCTCGTCGGGGGGCCGCGAGGCGACGACGAGGCTGATCAGGGCGACGTTGGCGGCGACGACGTTGACGACGGACTCGGCCGCATCCGACAGGATCGCCACCGACCCGGTGAGCACATAGGCGCCGAACTTGAACACGAGGATGGCGACGCCCGCGGCCACCGAGACGATCGCGGCGCGCACCTGCGGGGCGCGGAAGACCCTGGCGTTGGACGGCAGAACGGACATCGGCACGAGTGTAACACGCCCCGCGCGCGGGACGAGGAGTTGCCCCCGGCGACACGAAGGACGCTCCGATGCGGCGGCTCCTGCTCCTCCTCCTCAGCCTGCTCCTTCTCGCCGCGGTGGCGGCGGGCGGGCTCGGCGTCTATCTGGTCCGGCGCGCCTTCCCGCTCGAGCAGGGCACCCTGGAGGCGGCGGGCCTGCGGGAGCCGGTGGAGGTCATCCGCGACCCCTGGGGCGTCCCGCACATCCAGGCCCGCAGCGAGCACGACCTCTTCTTTGCGCAGGGCTTTGTGCACGCGCAGGACCGCCTGTGGCAGATGGAGCTCAATCGGCGCGCGGCGAGCGGGCGGCTCTCGGAGATCTTCGGCGAGGTCACCCTCGAGACGGACCGCTTCGTGCGGACGCTGGGGCTGCGCCGGGCCGCGGAGGCCGAGTGGCCGTTCCAGGATGCCGAAGCGAAGGCTGCGGCCGAGGCGTACACCGAGGGTGTGAACGCCTTCCTCGCGGACCACCGGCGCCGGCTGCCGATCGAGTTCGCGCTGCTGCGCTTCAGCCCGGAGACCTGGACGGCCCTCGACGTGCTCACGTACGCCAAGCTCATGGCCTGGGTGCTCTCGGGAAACTGGGAGTCTGAGATCCTGCGGGCCCACCTCCTGGCCCGCTTCGGCGAAGAGGGCGTGCGGGCCCTGATGCCCGACTATCCCGCCGCCCATCCGGTCATCGTCCCCAGGGCCGACTACGGCGCCTTCGCCGCCGCCGGCGTCCTTCGCGCCCTCGACCACGCGCCCCCGCGGGCGGGCATCGGCAGCAACAACTGGGTCGTCGCCGGGAGCCGGAGCGTGACCGGAGGCCCGATCCTGGCGAACGACCCGCATCTCGAGGCGGCGATCCCCGGCATCTGGTACGAGATGCACCTGCGCAGTCCGGGGCTGAGCGTCGCCGGGGTCACCTTCCCCGGCACGCCGGGCGTGATCATCGGCCACAACGAGGAGATCGCCTGGGGCGTGACCAACGCCGGTCCCGACGTGCAGGACCTCTACATCGAGCGGTTCCATCCTACCGATCCGGACCGCTATCTCTATAAAGGCGCGTGGGAGCAGGCCGCCCTGGTCCGGGAGCGCATCGGCGTGAAGGGCCGGCGGGAGCCGGTCATGATGACGGTGCGCATCACCAGGCACGGCCCCTTGCTGAACAGCGCCGTGGAGGGCCTGCCCTCGTTCCTGGCACTGCGGTGGACGGCGCTCGACCGCAGCATGATCCTGTCCTCCGTCGCCCGGCTGAACCGGGCGAAGAACTGGCAGGAGTTCCGCGATGCGCTGCGAGCCTGGACCGTGCCCTCGCAGAACTTCGTCTACGCCGACCGGCGCGGGAACATCGGCTACCAGATGCCCGGCCGTGTGCCCGTGCGGGCGAAGGGCGACGGTACGCTGCCGGTACCGGGATGGACGGGCGAGTACGAGTGGACGGGTGAGATACCCTTCGAGGCGCTCCCGTCGTCCTACAACCCCGCCCGGGGATTCATCGTCACAGCGAACAACCGCATCGCTCCGCCCGGCTACCCGCACTTCCTCTCGGCCGACTGGGATCCCGGATTCCGGGCGCGGCGCATCGAGACACTGCTCACCGCCAGGTCCAAGCTCAACGCCTCCGACATCCGGGGCATCCAGATGGACCTGGCCTCCCTGCCCGGCCGGGCCCTGGTGGCCGCCCTGGCCCCGGTGAAGGTGTCCGAAGATCCGGCCGGATGGATGCTCGCGGAGCTGCGGCGGTGGGACGGCGTCCTGAGCCCGGACAGCGGACCCGCCGCCGTCTACCAGGCGTTCCGCGTGACGCTGCCGCGTCTGGTGTTCGAGCCGGTGCTCGGACCCGACCTCTTCAAACGCTACATGGGCCGCTCCGACGCCTGGACGCTGACCTTGCTGCATCTGCTGGGAGACCCCGCCTCACCCTGGTGGGGCGCGGAAGGCCGGGACGCGGTCGTGGCCCGCGCTCTGGCCGAGGCGTTTGACACGCTGAAGGAGCGGCTCGGGGCGGACAGGGACGCCTGGGTGTGGGGGAAGCTGCACGTCATGCGCTTCGAGCACCCCATCGGCCGCGTGCCGCCCCTGGGCCTGATCTTCAACGCCGGCTCGCCCCCAACCGGTGGGGATGCGTACACCGTCAACAACGGCGGCTTCAGCGTGGCCACGTTCCGCCAGGTCGTGGTCGCTTCCTACAGGCAGATCCTTGACGTGGCCGACTTCGACCGCTCGCAGGCCATCCACACGACCGGGCAGAGCGGCCTGCCGTTCCACCGCCACTACAAGGACTTCATCCCGATGTGGGCCGCGGGCGAGTACCACCCGCTGCCATTCTCGGACGCGGCAGTCCGGCAGGCGGGCGCGTCCGTCCTCACGCTCTCGCCCCGCCGGACCCCCGCATCACCCTGAGCCGTCAACGGGGATACGGCGCCCCGGCAGGAGAGACAGAGCCCCTAACGAACGTTTGGTAGACATGGCCCAGGCTCTACCCAGACCCAAGCACGAAGAGCTGCTCGCCGCCTCCGTCCGGCTGTTCGGGGGGCGCGGCTATCACGCCACTTCCATGCAGGACCTCGCCGAGTCCGTCGGCGTCCAGCGGGGCAGCCTGTACCACTACATCGAAGCCAAAGAAGACCTCCTCTGGGAGATCATGGAGCGCGCGATGACCTCGCTGCGCGCGGCCGTCGAGGCCGAGACCGCCGTGCCGGGCACCGCCGCCGAGCGGCTCCGCCGGGCGGTGGCCGCGCACCTGCGCGCCGCGGCCGCGATCCCGGACGAGCTCACCATCCTGCACGTCGAGCTCAAGTCGCTGTCCGCGCGGCGCCGGTCGGCGATGGTGGCGATGCGGGATGCCTACGAGCAGACCTTCCGCGGCCTGGTGCGGGACGGCGTGGCCGCCGGCGAGTTCCGCGCCGTGGACGCCAAGGCCGTGGCCTTCGCCATCCTCGGCGCCTGCAACTGGTTCACGCAGTGGTTCGATCGGCGGGGCGCGATGAGCCACACCCGCTTCGCGGAGATCTTCGCCCGTCTCTTCCTCCACGGCCTCGACCGCACCGGGCGGATGGAGGCGGGGCCGGAGGGACGCCCGTGACACGCCGCCTGTCGCGCGCCGCCGTCCTCGGCTCGGGGGTCATGGGCGCGGCCATCGCCGCTCATCTCGCCAACGCCGGGGTCTCCGTGCTGCTCCTGGACATCGTTCCGCGCGAGCTGACCGACGACGAGCGGAAGCGCGGCCTCACCCTCGCCGACCCCGGGGTGCGCAGCCGCATCGCGGGATCGGGCAAGGAGCGCGCACTGCGGGCCAATCCCGCCGCCTTCTTCACCCCGGCGCGGGGCGGCCTCGTCACGGTCGGGAACTTCGAGGACCATCTCAAAGGCATCGCCGACTGCGACTGGGTGATCGAGGCGGTCGTCGAGGACCTCGACATCAAGCGGCAGCTGCTCGAGCGGGTGGAGAAGCACTGGCGGCCGGGCATCGTCATGAGCACGAACACCTCCGGCCTCCCGGTCGGGCAGATCGCCGCGCAGCGCTCGGACGCCTTCCGCCGCCATTTCCTGGGCACGCACTTCTTCAACCCGCCCCGCTACCTGAAGCTGCTCGAGATCATCCCCCTCCCCCAGACCGATCCCGCGCTGGCGGCGCTGGTCGGCGAATGGGGCGAGCGGCAGCTCGGCAAGGGGATCGTCTACGCGCACGACCGCCCCAACTTCATCGCCAACCGCATCGGCAGCTACGGCTTCCGCAAGGCGGTCCAGCTCATGCTGGACCTGGGGCTGACCATCGAGGAGGTGGACGAGCTGACGGGGCCCCTGACCGGGCGGCCGCGCAGCGCCACCTTCCGCACCACCGACCTCGTCGGATTGGATACGGTGATCCACGTCGCGGAGAACTCCTACCGCAACCTCGCGGACGACCCCGAGCGCGAGGTCTTCAAGGTGCCCCCCCTCTTCCATGAGATGGCGAAGCGCGGCTGGCTCGGCGAGAAGAGCGGCGGCGGGTTCTACAAGCGCGTGGACGGGGAGATCCACACCCTCGACTACACCACGATGGAGTACCGGCCCCGCCAGAAGGCGAAGCTGGCCAGTGTCGAGGCCGCGCGGCTGATCGAAGATCCCGCGAAGCGGATGCGCCAGCTCCTCTCCGCGCCGGACAAGGCCGGACAGTTCCTCTGGCGGCTCACCAGCAGCATCCTCACCTACGCGGCGCAGCGCGTGCCGGAGATCGCCGACGACGTCGTGAACGTGGACCGCGCCATGCGCTGGGGCTTCGCCTGGGACCGCGGTCCCTTCGAGACCTGGGATCTGCTGGGCGCCGGGGAGATCGCCACGCGCCTGCGGGATGAGGGGCGCGAGGTACCGCCCCTCGTGGAGGAGGTGCTGACGAAGGGCGCGGGGACGTTCTACCGCCGGCAGAACGGAAGTGACGAGTACTACGACATCGGAACGCATCAGTACCGGCAGATACCCGAGCGCCGGTCGGTGATCTGGCTCCCGAAACTGAAGGACAAGGGTCGCACGGTGGCCACGAACCCTGGTGCGACCCTTGTCGACATGGCGGACGGCATCGCCTGCCTGGAGTTCCACTCCAAGCTCAACACGCTGGGCGAAGACACCATCCGCATGGCCTACCGCACCCTCGAAGAGGTGCGGAAGTCCTTCGACGGCCTGGTCATCGGCAACCACGGCGCCGACTTCTCCGCCGGCGCGAACCTCATGCTGATGCTGCTCGAAGCCCAGGAGGGCAACTGGGACGACATCGGCCTGGTCATCCGCCAGTTCCAGCGCCTGAACCTGGCCGTGCGCTACTTCGAGAAGCCGGTCGTGGCCGCCCCGGCGGGGCGCACCCTCGCCGGCGGCTGCGAGATCTGCCTGCCCTGCGCCCGCGTGCAGGCAGCCGCGGAGACCTACATGGGCCTGGTGGAGACCGGCATGGGGCTCATCCCCGCGGGCGGAGGGACGACCGAGATGGTGCGCCGGGCGGCGGCACGCCTCCCCCAGGGCGTGGACGCGGACCTGTTCCCCGGCGCGCGGTTCGCGTTCGAGACGATGGCCCTGGCCAAGGTCTCGATGTCCGCGGAGGAAGCCTTCACCCTCGGCTACCTGCGGGAGGGCGACGCCATCTCCATGAACGGCGACCATCTGCTGCATGACGCCAAGGAGGTCTGTCTGTCACTGGTGCGGACCGGCGCGCGGCCGCCGCTGCGGCAGACCTTCAAGGTGACCGGGGAGCGCGGCCAGGCCGCGATCGAAGCCTACCTGTATCTGATGCGGACGGCGGGGCACGTCAGCGAGCACGATGCGCACGTCGCGGGGCGCCTCGCCCACGTAGTCTGCGGCGGACGGGTCCCGTACGGCACGGAGGTATCGGAGGAGTACATGCACGACCTGGAGCGCGAGGCCTTCCTCGGGCTCCTGGGGCACCCCCGGACGCAGGAGCGGATCCGGCACTTCCTCCAGACAGGACGCCCGCTCCGCAACTGAGCCGGAGGAGAGACCGACGAGGTGACGGCCGAGTGAACTTCTACATGGCGCTGCTGCGCGTCTTCCACATCGTCGGCGGCGTGTTCTGGGTGGGCACGACCTGGTACACGATGCTCTTCCTCCTTCCCCGCATGAAGGCCCTGGGGCCGGAAGGAGGCCGGCTGATGCAGCGCTTCGCCGCCCCGCCGCTCCCGGCGGCGATGACCGCATCTGCCCTTTCCGTCGGGATCTCGGGGGTCCTGATGTTCTGGGCCGTCTCGGGGCACTTCCATCCCGGGTGGCTGGGGACCGGGACGGGGATCGTGCTGACCATCGGGTCGCTCGCCGGGATCTCCGCCGTCATGGAGGGATTCTTCAGCTCGCGCCAGGCATCCGAGCGCCTGGCCGCCGTCGCCCGGCAGATCGCCTCCGCCGGCGGCCCGCCCGATCCCGCCCTCGCCGCCGAGGCACAGGCGCTGGCGGCGAAGCTCGAGCGCGGAGTGTACCGGACCGGGTACATGATGGTCGTCGCCGTCCTGGCGATGGCGACGGCGCGCTACCTGTAGGAGGAGCCGTGATGCGACAGGCTGTCATCGCCTCCGCCGTCCGTACGGCGGTGGGCAAAGCGCCCCGGGGGACCCTCAAGGACACGCGCCCCGATGAGATGGCGGCGGCCGCCATCGCCGAGGCCGTGCGCCGGGTCCGGGGGCTGGAGGCGCGCGAGGTGGACGATGTCGTCATGGGCTGCGCGCTGCCGGAGGCGGAGCAGGGCCTGAACGTGGCGCGCATCGCGGCGCTGCGGGCGGGCTTCCCGGACAGCGTGCCCGGCCAGACCGTGAACCGCTTCTGCGCCTCGGGCCTGCAGGCCATCGCCATCGCCGCGGAGCACATCATGGCCGGCTTCGCGGAGGTGATGGTGGCCGGAGGGACCGAGAGCATGAGCCTCATGCCGGGCCAGACCGGCCACACCTTCACGCCCAACCCGCACCTCGTCGAGCACTGGCCCGCGGTGTACACCTCGATGGGCCTCACCGCGGAGCACGTCGCATCCAAGTACCGGATCGCCCGCGAGGACCAGGACGCCTACGCCTACCGCAGCCACGCCCGGGCGGCGGATGCCATCCGCGGCGGCCGCTTCGCGGCTGAGATCGTGCCCCTGACCGTGAAGCGATGGTCGGGCAACGGGGAGGGCCGTCCGGCCTCCCAGGTCGTCACGTTCCAGACCGACGAGGGCGTCCGCGCCGACACCTCGCCCGAAGCGCTGGCGAAGCTGCGGCCGGTCTTCAAGAAGGACGGCACGGTGACCGCGGGCAACTCGTCCCAGACGAGCGACGGGGCCGCGGCGGCCGTCGTGATGTCGGCGGAGAAAGCCGAAGCGCTGGGGGTGGAGCCGCTCGGCATCTTCCGCTCCTTCGCCGTCGCGGGCGTCGCGCCGGAGCTCATGGGCATCGGCCCGATCGAGGCCATCCCGAAGGCCTTGAAGCTGGCCGGGATCCGGCCGGAGGACGTGGGCCTCTTCGAGCTCAACGAGGCCTTCGCCGCGCAGGTCCTGGCCGTGATCCGCGAGCTGCACCTGGACGAATCGCGGGTGAACGTGAACGGCGGGGCGATCGCGCTCGGGCACCCGCTGGGGTGCAGCGGTGCGAAGCTGACCGCCACGCTGCTGGCCGAGATGGCCCGGCGCAACGTGCGCTACGGGGTCGTCACGATGTGCATCGGCGGCGGGATGGGCGCCGCGGGCGTCTTCGAGCGCCCGGAAGATGATCGGTAGACGGGAGGCCTGACATGGACGCGAAAGAGTTGACCGCGCCGGTCGCGGGCGGGAGCTTCCTCATCGGCGAGACCGCTCCCGGAGACGTCTTCACGCCGGAAGATCTCAACGAGGAGCAGCGCCTCGTCCGGCAGACGGTGCGCGACTTCGCCGAGCGCGAGCTCGTGCCCGGGCTCGCCGCCATCGAGAACAAGGACTGGGCGCTCACGCGCCGCCTGCTCCGCACCCTCGGGGAGATGGGCATCCTCGGCATCGAGGTGCCCGCCGCCTACGGCGGCTCGGAGCTGGACAAGATCACGGCGATCGTCGTCGCCGAAGAGCTGTCCTGGGGCTCCTTCGGCGTGACCGTGGGCGCCCACACCGGCATCGGGATGGAGCCCATCGTCTTCTTCGGCAGCGACGCGCAGCGGGGGCGCTACCTTCCAAAGATGGTGCGCGGCGAGCTGATCGGCGCCTACGCGCTGACGGAGCCGACCGCGGGCTCGGACGCGATGTCCATCCGGACCAAGGCCGTCCGCGCCGCCGACGGAGCCTGGGTGCTGAACGGCGCCAAGCAGTTCATCTCCAACGCTTCCTTCGCCGACGTCTTCACCGTGTTCGCCAAGGTGGACGGCGAGCAGCACAGCGCGTTCATCGTCGAGCGCGGCACGCCCGGCTTCGCGGTGGGCGAGGAAGAGCACAAGATGGGCATCCGCGGCTCCTCGACGGCCTCGCTGTTCCTGGAGAACGCCGCGGTCCCGGCCGGCAACCTCCTCGGGGAGGTGGGCCAGGGCTTCAAGATCGCGATGAACATCCTGAACATGGGGCGCTTCAAGCTGGCCGCGGGGCTGGTGGGGGCCTGCCGGCACGTGCTGCCCCAGGCCATCCGCTACGCCGGCGAGCGCCAGCAGTTCGGCAAGCCGCTCCACGCCTTCGGCCTGATCCGCGCGAAGATCGCGGAGATGGCCGTCCGCACCTACATCGCCGAGTCGATGACCTACCGCACGGCGGGCCTGATCGACGACGCCCTGGGCGGCGTGCACGGCGATCCCGCCGAAGCGATGAAGGCCCTGGAGGAGTACGCGGTGGAGTGCGCGATGAACAAGGTGTACGCCTCGGAGGTCCTCGACTATGTGGCCGACGAGACGGTGCAGATCTACGGCGGCTACGGCTTCATCGAAGACTATCCCGCGGCGCGCGCCTACCGCGACGCCCGGATCAACCGGCTCTTCGAAGGCACCAGCGAGATCAACCGCCTCCTGACCACGGGGATGCTGCTGCGGCGGGCCCAGCGCGGCCGGCTGAACCTGATCCCCGCCGCCCTGGCTGTGGCCCAGGAGCTGACCTCCCCCAGCCTCGGGGAGGAGCCGGACTCGGGGGTGCTCGCGGAGGAGCGGCGTCTGGTGGCGATGGTGAAGAAGGCCGCCCTCTTCGCCGCCGGCGTCGCCGTGCAGAAGTACATGGAGGCGATCGAGGAGCAGCAGGAGGTCCTCGCCGCCATCGCCGACCTGATCATCGAGACGTTCGCGATGGAGAGCGGCCTGCTGCGCGCGCTCAAGACGGCGCAGCGGTCGGGCGAGGCCGCCGCGGCCACGCAGATCGCGATGGTGCGCACCTACGTCAACGACGCTCTGCCCCGCATCGACGGCCTGACGAAGACCGTCCTCGCCGCCGTCGAGGAGGGCGACACCCTGCGCACCGAGCTCGCCGGGCTGCGCCGGTTGCTGCGCTACACGCCGGTGAACACGGTGGCCCTGCGGCGGCACATTGCGGAACGGCAGATCGCCCAGGGCGGGTACGCGGTCTAGCCATGGCCACCGCGATCGAGCAGCGGCCCTGGCTGGCGTTCTACGAACCCGGCGTCCCGCACACGCTGACCTACCCCGCCCAGCCGCTGGGGGCCCTGCTGGACGAGACGGCCGCGCGCTATCCCGACCACGTCGCCACGGTATTCTTCGGGGCGGGGATGCGCTTCCGCACCCTGCACGGCCTGGCCGGCCGATTCGCCGCGGCGCTGCAGCGTCTTGGCGTCCGGCCGGGGGACCGCGTGGCCCTGCACCTGCCCAACAGCCCGCAGTTCCTCATCGCCTACTACGGGGCGCTGCGGGCCGGGGCGGTGGTCGTCCCCTTCAACCCGCTGTACGTCGAGCGCGAGATCGAGCACCAGCTCCAGGACAGCGGAGCCGTGGTGGCCGTCACGCTCGACATGATCTACCCGCGCGTTGCCGCGGTCCGGCAGCGGACGCGGGTACGGGAGATCGTCGTCACGGCGATCAACGACTACTTCCCGCCTCACCTCCGGCTGCTCTATCCACTGAAGGCGCGGCGGGAAGGCCACCTGGTGAACGTGCCGCGCGCGAAGGACGTCCACCGCTTCACCGACCTGCTGGCCTCCCCCGCGGAGCCGCAGCCCGTGGCCGTCGATCCGGAGGGTGTGGCGGTGCTTCTGTACACAGGGGGCACGACGGGCGTGCCCAAGGGGGCGGTGCTCACCCACCGCAACCTGGTGAGCAACGTCCGCCAGGCCCGGGCCTGGTTCACCCAGCTGCGGCCCGGCGAGGACACGGTGGTGGCGGTCATCCCCTTCTTCCACTCCTACGGGATGACCTCGGCGATGAACTTCGCGGTCTCGGCCGCGGCCCGGCTCGTCCTGCTGCCGCGCTTCCAGCTCGACATGGTGCTC
>DASUAK010000078.1:0-17403 GCA_035763845.1 bacterium
TTGCCGGTGTGCTGCCCGTCCAGCCAGCGGCCCTCCCACTGTACCCGCCCGGGGCGGATCATCTGGATCCCGACGACCGTGCTCTCGGTGTCGAAGGCGATCATGAGGTCCTCGCCGTACAGCCAGACCTCGCGCATCCCCGAGGTGGACTCCACGGGGACGCCCAGGGCGCGGTGCACGTCGATGGACTTCATCCCCAGCTTGACCGGCCCGGCGCTCTTGCCGGGGACGATGTCCCACGGTTCCTCCGAGGCGGACGAGCCGAGCAGGCCCCCGGCGAGCGGGCCCAGACACCCGCCGACCGCCAGGGCGGCGATGCAGATCGCGGTGAGCGCGACGTATCTCATGATGCCACGGCCTCCCTCGAGGGTAGAGCGACCTCAACCGACGGCCGCCTCCCGAGCAGCTGCGCCACTCTCTCGTGATCGAACTCTTCCTCCTCCAACAGCACCTGAGTGAGGATCTCGTGCTGGCGCGCGAACTGCTGAATGATCTTCTGCGCTTCCTCCAGCGCCCGACCGAACAGCGCTTTCGTCTGGCGCATCGCCTCCTCTTCGGTGGTCAGCGGCGTGCCCCAGAACCCCTGCTGCAGCAGGAGATGGGCGATGGACATCGCGGTCGTGATGTCCCCGCCGGCCGAAGCGAGCGGGTGGCCGAAGCGCAGGATCTCCCCGGCCCGGCCGCCCAGGGCGATGATCAGGCGGTGCCAGTAATCCTGCAGGCTGTGGATGTGCTGCTCCCGGATGGGGATCGGCAGGACGTGGCCCAGGCTCTCCGCGGTCCCGGAGTAGCGCACGATGGAGATCTGGGCCAGGCGGTGGTCGGTCAGGACCCACGCCGTGATGGCGTGGCCCGCCTCGTGGACGGCGATCGCCCAGCGGTCCTGAGCGTGCATGTCGCGGATCGGGTTCTTGATGCCGAGCGTCAGCTCGCTGATGGCCGCCCGGATGTCCTGAAGCGTGATCGCCTCGCGGCCGGCGAACAGGGCCTTGCGCGGAGCCTCGCTGGCCACGGCCATCTTGATCTCCGCCGGCGTCATCCCCGCCATGTCATCCGAGAGCACCTCGACCCACTGCGCCGGCGGCTCCGCCGTCTTGATCTTGGCAAGGTAGCCGAGGATGATCTCCATCCGGCCCGTGCGGTCCGGCGGGTTCACGACCAGCCGGCGGTCCAGCCGCCCCGCCCGGGTCAGGGCCTGATCGATCGCTTCCGGCACGTTGGTCGCCGCCATGGTGAAGACGGTCCACGAGCGCGGCGGCAGCTTCTTGCCCGCCAGGCCGTACAGACGGGAGAGGATGCGCTCGCCGCGGGTGCGCTCCATGTTGCCGTCCAGTTCGTAGAGGATCGTGCTCAGCTCGAAGGAGCCGCGGCCGCCCGTACCGCCCATGAACATCCCGTGCGCCGGCGGCGCGGCCTGGAAGCCCCGCACCGGGCTGCCCATCACGCCGCCTCGGGCGCCCGCGATGGCGTCGATCTCGTCGATGAAGATGATGGCGCCCCCGTGCTCGCGGGCCAGGCGCCGCGCCTTACGGAAGAAGCGCATGACTTTCAGGGCGCCCACGCCCATGAACATGTTGGTGAAGCTGCTGGCATCGAGCGACAAGAAGGGCAGCCCCGAGGAGCCCGCGACCGCCTTGGCCAGGTAGGACTTGCCGGTGCCGGGCGGGCCGATCAGCAGCACCCCATTGGGCAGCAGACCGCCCATGCGCTGGAACTCCTTGACCCCCCGCAGCAGCGTCACCCACTGCTTCACGATCTCGACGATCTGCGGCTGGCCCCAGTAGTCGTCCAGCGTGACGACCCCGGCCTGCCCCGGCAGCACGGTCTCCTCGCGCGAGCGGGACAGGTACCAGAAGATCGCCACGAACTGGATGAGGACGAAGACGATCGCGAAGACGATCTGGGCCGCCACGCCCAGCGCGCCCATGATCACCGACGCCGCGGCGTCGCTGGACCGGGCCCAGGCGTAGAGCCAGAGCACCGCGTACAGCAGGACCGCGCGCTTCAGCCACTTCAGCGCCGTATAGTAACGGCGGCGGTTCGTGTTCGTGCCGGCGGTCGTGTGAGTGTTCATCGCTCCCCCAATGTAGACTGGCAGAGGTTTTTCCCACTTCCGGGGGCGGCGAGGTCTGCGGGGTGGGCGCGGCTACTCCAAGTGGGCGAGCACGTCGCGGAGGTCAGTCAGGGTCGCGCCGGGCTGCAGGGTACGCACAGGTCCGACCATCCGCCGCACGCGGTCCAGGTGGACCGCGCGATCGTCGACGAACAGCACCTCGTCCGGCTGCAGGGCGTGGCCCTCCGCCCGGAGCTCGTCCAGCAGCGCGGCGATCGTCTTCTCCTTGTACGGATGGAACTCGACCTTGGGACGGGTGAAGTACCCGCTCAGGCCCAGCGCCTCGAGAACCGCGGCGACGGGCTCCGGCCGGTTCCAGCTGGCGATCGAGATGAGGATCCCGCGCCCGCGCAGGGCGTCCAGGACGTCGCGTGCGCCGGGGAACAGGCGGACGCGGGTGCCGGCGGCGTCGGCCACCGTCTCCTCGTCGATCTTCCGGAACGGCAGGGTAAGCTCGGAGACGTTGGCGTGATCCCAGAGGGTGCGGTCGCAGTCGAAGACGACGAGCTTAACGGCCACGGCGGCGGCGGAGCTCGGCGCGGACGTCGTCGAGCGCCAGGCCGCGGGCGGCGAGCAGCACGAGGCTGTGGAACAGCAGGTCGGCGGCCTCCTCCACGACCCGGACGTCGGACTCCTGCCGGGCGGCGCGCACCAGCTCCTCCGACTCTTCGGTGATCTTCGGCGTGATGGCCTCGGTCCCGCCGGCCAGCAGCCGGGCGGTATACGACCCTTCCGGTAGCGCGGCGGCCCGCTCGCGGATCACCCTGGCCAGCTCGTCGAGGACGTCCGCGGCCGGAGGATCCGGCCGCTCCGACCCGTCGGCGTCACGGAAGAAGCAGCTGGGATGGCCGGTGTGGCAGGCCGGGCCGGTCTGCTCCACGAGGAGCAGCAGGGCGTCGCCGTCGCAGTCGACGCGGACCTCCCGCAGGCGCTGGACGTGGCCGGACTCCTCGCCCTTGCGCCAGAGGCGGCGGCGCGAGCGGCTCCAGTACCAGACCTCTCCCGTGGCCCGCGTGCGCTCCAGCGCCTCGGGGTTCATGTACGCCAGCATCAATACGCGCCCGGTGCGGGCGTCCTGCGCCACGGCCGGCACGAGACCGTCAGGACCGAATCGCAGCTCCATCCATCTCCTCACCATCTAACCCCTCACCGGCAGCCCGGAGGCGGCGAGATGCGCCTTGACCTCGGCGATGCGCAGCTGCCCCCGGTGGAAGATGCCGGCCGCGAGCGCCGCGTCGGCTCGGCCCTCGGTCAGCACGGCGCGGATGTCGTCGGCCGATCCCGCGCCCCCGGAGGCGACGACGGGGACGGGGACGGCCTCCGACACCGCCCGCGTGAGCTCCAGATCGTAGCCTTCCTGCGTGCCGTCCCTGTCGATGCTCGTCAGCAGGATCTCCCCTGCCCCCAGATGCGCGGCGTGCGCGGCCCACGCCACCGCGTCCCGCCCGGTACCCCGCCGCCCGCCGTGGGTAACCACCTCCCAGCCCGTGCCTTCCGGGCGGCGCCGGGCGTCGATCGCCGCTACCACGCACTGGCTGCCGAACCGGTCGGCGGCTTCGGCGATCAGCGCCGGACGCTCCACCGCGGCGGTGTTGACCGCCACCTTGTCCGCTCCGGCCAGCAGCATCCTGCGGATGTCCGCGGCCTCGCGGATGCCCCCCCCGACGGTGAGGGGGATGAAGACCGCTTCGGCCGTCCGCGCCACCGCCTCTTCCATCGTCCCGCGGCCCTCGACGGACGCGGTGATGTCGAGGAAGATGAGCTCGTCCGCCCCTTCCGCATCGTAGAAGCGCGCGAGCGACGCCGGATCGCCGGCGTCAACGAGGTCGACGAACCGCACGCCCTTCACGACGCGGCCGCCGCGCACGTCCAGGCAGGGGATGATCCTGCGGGTCAGCATCGCGCCGCACTCCACCGGGCCAGGGCATCGCGCAGGTCGAGCCGGCCCTCGTACAGCGCGCGGCCCACGATCACTCCCTCCACCCCTGCCGCCGCGGCGGCATCCAGGTCGGCCGGACCGCTCACGCCGCCCGCGGCGATGACCGGCACCCCGGCCGTCCGGACGAAGGCCGCGAGCGCCTCGAGATTGGGACCGGCCAGCATGCCGTCGCGGTCGATATCCGTATAGATGAAGCGCCGCACGCCCTGGTCGCGCAGCCCGCCGGCCAGCTCCTCGATCCTCGTCCCGGTCTGGCGCTCCCACCCTTCCACGGCCACCCGGCCGCCGCGGGCGTCGAGCGAGACCGCCACCTGCTCCCCGAAGACGGCGAGCGCCTCCCCCAGCGCGCGGGCGGCGGTGCCGACGATGATACGGGATGCGCCGGCGGCGAGGCCGGATGCGATGCTCTCCAGCGTCCGGAAGCCTCCGCCGAGCTGGACGGGGACCCCCAACGCGGCGATCCCCCGGACGGCGTCCAGGTGCACCGGACGACCCTGAAAGGCGCCGTCGAGATCCACCACGTGCAGCCAGGATGCGCCCAGATCGCGGAAGCGGCCGGCCCAGCGCACGGGATCGTCCCCGTAGACCTGCTCGCGCCGCCGATCGCCCTGCTGCAGCCGGACCACGCGGCCCGCGCGGATGTCGATGGCGGGGATGACAAGCATCAGCGGACCCCGGACGGGACCAGCGCCGACAGCACGCCGCGCAGGATCGACAGCCCGGCCGCCCCGCTCTTCTCGGGATGGAACTGCAGGCCGGCCACCGCGGCGCCGGCGACGATGGCGGGGAACTCGACGCCGTACGACGACGTCGCCACCACGGTCCGGTCGTCGGCGGGCTCCACCACGTACGAGTGCACAAAGTACACGTGGGCCGCGGGATCGAGGCCGGCGGCCGCCGGTGACGACCGCACGAGATGCAGGCGGTTCCAGCCCATGTGCGGCACCTTCCCCAACGGGGGCAGCCGCTTCACCGTGCCCCCGAGCAGCGCCAGACCCTCCACCCCCGGGCTCTCCTCGCTGCGGTCGTACAGCAGCTGCATCCCCAGGCAGATCCCGATCAGGGGCGTCCCCATCTCGGCGCGCCGGCGGATCCACGCCGGCAGATCGGCCGCCTCGAGGCGCGCCATCGCCGCGCCGAACGCCCCCACCCCGGGCAGCACGATCGCGTCGAACGGCTCCTCCGAGGGAATGCGCACGGTGCTGGGCTGGGCGCCCGCGGTCTCCAGCGCCCGGCCGATGCTGCGCAGGTTTCCTGCGCCGTAGTCGATGAGAGCGACCCGCAGTCCGCTCACGGGCGCAGCACCCCCTTGGTCGAAGGGATGCCCTCGCCCTCGATCCGCGTCGCGCGGTGCAGGGCGACGCCGAACCCCTTGAAAGCGGCTTCCACCAGATGGTGGACGTTGCGGCCGTGGACGCGCACCAGGTGCAGCGTGACGCCCGCGTGGCTGGTCACAGCCCGGAAGAACTCCTCGGTCAGGTCCGCGGGGAAAGTGCCAAGCACGACCGGCCCGATTTCGAGCCCGTAGTGAAGGTAGGGCCGGCCGCCGACGTCGAGCGCGGTCAGGACCAGCGCGTCGTCCATCGGCAGGTGCAGCGAGGCGAAGCGGGCGATGCCCTCGCCCTCCCCCACCGCCTGCCGGATGGCCTGGCCGAGCACGATGCCCGTGTCCTCCACCGTGTGGTGGGCGTCAACCGCCAGATCCCCGCGGGCTTCCACCACGAGATCGAAGCGCCCGTGGCGGCCAAGCTGCGCCAGCATGTGATCGAAGAACGGCAGGCCGGTCGCTGCGCCGGTCTCGCCCGTACCGTCCAGGTTCAGGCGGACGCGCACCGACGTCTCCGACGTCGCCCGGGTCACCTCCGCGATCCGGTTCCGTCCCGCCGCGGTCACGGCGCACCCTCCAGGCTGCCGCGCAGCGCCTCGAGGAACCGGTCGTCCTCCTCGGGAGCCCCGGCGGTGACGCGCAGGCAGCGGGACAGCATCGGCTGCGCCGAAACGTCGCGGACCAGGACACCCCGCGCCAGGAGCCGCTCGAACAGCGTCCCCGCGGGCAGGGGCGTGCGGAACAGGATGAAGTTCGTCTGGGAAGGGAAGACCTCGACGCCCCGGATCGCCCGCAGCGCGCCCACCAGCCGCTCCCGCTCGGCGACGATCATGCGCACGCGCTCGGCGGCCAGCTGCGGCCGCTCGAGGGCGGCCAGGGCCGCCTCCTGCGCGAAGACGTTCAGATTGTACGGCGGCAGCGCCTTGCCGATCGCGGCGATGAGCTCCGCCCGGGCCACGATCCACCCGATCCGGGCCCCGGCCAGGGCGAACGCCTTCGAGAAGGTCCGCAGCACGATGACGTTCGAGCGCGCGTGGACGTCCGGCAGGAAGCTCTCGCCCGTGAAGTGCGCGTAGGCTTCGTCCACGACGACGATCCCGTGCGCGCCTTCGATCACGGCCTCGATATCCCCGCGGCGGAAGGCGTTCCCGGTCGGGTTGTTCGGCGAGGCCAGGAAGACGACCGCGGCCTCAGGGGCGCGCGCCGCCTCCACCATCGCCGGGGCGTCGAGGGAGAAGTCCTCCCGCAGCGGTACGGCGCGGACGCGCGCGCCGCCGACCACGGCCAGCGGAGTGGACATCGAATAGCCCGGTACGGTGAGGACCACCTCGCGGCCGGACGCGAATGTCTCCACGATCGCCAGGATGCCCTCGTTCGAGCCGTTGGTGACCGCGGCCATCTCGGGGGAAACGCCCGCCGAGCGGGCGAACGCCTCGCGCAGCTCGTCGGCCGGCGCCGGATAGCGGTTCCAGGCTCGGGCGGCGACGCGGGCGAGAACGGCGGCCTTGGCCTCCGCCGGCCAGTCCGCCGGGCTCTCGTTCTGGTTGAGCTTCACCGGAGCATCCGAGCGGAGGCGGTACGCACGCAGCCGCTCGACTTCGGGGCGCGGGCCGGTCATCATCGGTCCGTCACTGCGCGGACGTGCGCCGGGAACCCCTCGTACATCCCCAGCTGCTCGACCACCGGACGCAGCCGCCCCAGGGCTGCCTCGTCCAGCATCGCCACGGAGGATGCCTTGAGGAAGCTCAGCGCGGTGATCCCCGAGGCGGCGCGCGCCGCCCCGTTCGTCGGCAGCGCGGCGGGCACGCCGATCGCGTAGTTCGCGGCGGCGAACGGGGTGGAAGGGCCGAGCAGGATCTCCCCGGCGTGGGTGATGCGCTCCAGGATGCGGCGCGGATCGACGGTAACCACGAGCAGGTGCTCGGGCGCGTAGTCGTTCACGAACGCGATCGCCTCCTCCATCGACGCGGCGGCGAAGATGCCGCCGTTGGCAGTGATCGCCGCGCGGGCGAATCCGGCCCGGTCCTCGGGCAGACGGTCAAGCAGGATGGGGATCCGCTCCGCCACTGCCGCGGCGAGCGCGGGGCTGTCCGTGACCAGCAGCGCGGCGGAGTCGGCGCCGTGCTCGGCCTCGCTCACCAGGTCGAGGGCGACGCGGCGCGGATCCGCGGTCTCGTCGGCCAGGATCACGGCCTCGGTCGGCCCGAGCAGCGCGAGCATGCGCACGCCCCCGGCCTGCGCCAGCAGCTGGGTCGCGGCCACGTACGGGTTGCCCGGACCCGCCAGGGCGGGCATGCGCGGGATGCGCTCGGTGCCCACGGCGAGGGCGGCCACCCCGGCGACCCCGTTGCACCGGAAGACGGCTCGCACGCCGAGGAGATCGCAGGCGGCGAGGATCGCCGGATCGACGCTCCCGTCGCGCCGGGGCGGGACGACCACGGCGATCGCCTCCACCCCGGCGACCACCGCGGGCGTGAGCAGCGTCACCGCGGTGGAGGGGAACGTCCCCTTGCCCGACGGGACGTACACACCCACCCCGGACAGCGGGGTGAACTTGATCCCCACGGTGATCCCCGGCTCGAGCGGCTCCAGCCACGAGCGCGGCATCAGATGCTCGTTGTACCGGCGCGCGCGCTCGATCGCCGCCTCCAGCGCGGCCAGCACGGCCGGCGGGATGGCCTGACGAGCCCGGGCGATCGTCTCGCCGTCCACCGCCAGCTCCGCGGGGGTGAGGCGCACGCCGTCGTGGGCGGCCGTGTACGCCGCGACCGCGTCGTCGCCGCGCTCCCGGACCGCCTCCAGCGCGCGGGCGGCGGTCTCGCGGACGGAAGGATCGAGCAGACGGGCGGCCGAGCGCTCGAGCAGCTCGGCCCGCCGCCGGGGCGAGAGCCCCGAGAGGCGCTGGACCTCCGGCATCACCCGCGTGCGGGGCTCCCTCACGGCGCCGGCGCCTCCAGCGCGTCCAGCAGCGGCCGCAGGCGAGCGGCCTTCGTGCGCAGGCTGGCCCGGTTGACGATCAGCCGGGCGCTGGAGCGGAACACCTCCGCCACCTCCACCAGCAGGTTGTCGCGGAGGGTGCGGCCGGACATGACCAGGTCCATGATCCCGTCGGCCAGTCCGACGCGCGGCGCGAGCTCCACGGAACCGTGCAGCTCGATGAGCTCGACCGGGCGGCGCTGCGCCTCGAAGAAGCGGGCGGTCACCTTCGGGTACTTCGTGGCGATGCGCAGGAGCAGCCCCGGCCGCCACAATCCGGTCGCCTCCGATGGGAGCGCGACCACACCGCGGCAGGCTCCGAAGCCCAGATCGACAAGCTCGTAGACGTCGGGCGAGCGCTCCAGCAGGACGTCCTTCCCCGCGATACCGGCGTCGGCCGCGCCCAGCTCGACGTAGGTGGCGATGTCGAGCGGCTTGGCCACGAGCAGCCGCACGCCGTCGCGGCCCGGCAGGACGAGGCTGCGCTCCGCCGGCACGCTCTCGGCGAGGCCGAGGCGGCGCAGGAGGGCGATCGCGTCGTTGAAGAGCCGTCCCGTCGGGACGGCGACCGTCAGTGCGTCCACGCCGGCACCCGCGGCCGCCCGCCCAGCTCCGCGATGAGCTGCTCGCGCGTGACGAGCCGCTCCCTCCCGGAGCGGGGATCGGTGACGGCAGCCTCGCCGCCCCGCAGCCGGACGATGTACCGCGCACCGGGCGGGACCTGGGCATCGGGCCCTTCGACGACGACCGCCCTCCCGGCGTCGCGCAGCTCCCCGGCCAGGCGCACGGCCTCCGCCCGCGCGGTATCCTCGGTGAGGATGACCGCGTCGAGGACCTCCGCCTCCCCGGCCTCCCCCGCCTCGATGACGCGCTCGATGCCGAGGGCAAAGCCCGTGGCCGGACAGTCGGTGCCGAAGCGCGCCAGCAGCGTGTCGTAGCGGCCTCCGCCGAGCAGCGGATACCCTGTCCCCGCGCCGAAGGCCTCGAAGACGGTCCCCGTGTAGTAGCTGAAGTCACGGATGATGCTGAGGTCCACCGCCGCGGCCGCACCGTAGGCCCCCAGACGGTCGAGGATCGCCTGCAGGCGGCCCAGCGATGCCTCGCCCTGCGAGGAACGCACGAACCGCCCGGCGCGGTCGAGGGCGCCCGGGCCCTGCAGGTCCGGCAGCGCACGCAGGAAGGCCCGCGTCCCCGCATCCGAGATCTCCTCGCCGGCCCCGGCGAACTCCCGGCGGTAGAGGCGGAGGCGGACCTCCTCCTGCTCGCCCTCAGGCAGCGCGGACAGGGCGTCGGCCAGGAAGCCGAGATCGCCGAGGTGCATCACCGCGTCCCGGACCCCGGCCCGGCCCAGCGCCGCCGCGGCCAGGGCGACGACCTCGGCGTCGGCGTCCACGCCCGCGTCGCCGAGCAGCTCCACGCCGGCCTGAGTGAACTCCCGCAGGCGCAGGCCGCTCCCTTCCTGCCCGCGGAACACCGGCGCAACGTAAGCCAATCGCAGCGGCGGTGCCGCCTGCCGCAGCAGACGGGTCGCGGCCAGCCGGGCGATCGGCACCGTCATCTCGGGCCGCAGGGCCAGCAGCTCGCCGCCGCGGTCCACGATCTTGACCAGCCGGTCGGCCACGCCGGGCCCCGCCCCCTGCAGGATCGTCTCCAGGTACTCCAGCGTGGGCGTGGCCACCTCGCGGTAGCCCCACCGCCGGAAGACCTCGCGCACGGCGGCCACCGCCGCGGCGCGATCTGCCGCCTCGCCCGGCGGCAGGTCGCGCACGCCTTCGGGCACCTGCTGCCATCGCGCCGTCAAGCGCTGCCGCAGCCGCATCGTACTTTGCTCCTTTATCACGCTAAAGTAATAGCAGGAGAAACTGCGCTCCAGCCTAGCAGGCGGACGGGGGGACTGTCAACCCCGCGCGGTCAGCGCCGGGGGCGGCGGGGCAGGCGGGCGAGGACCAGGCGGTAGCCGTCCGCGCCGTACTCGAGGTAGCGGCGCACGCGGCTGATCGTGGCGCTGCTGGCGTGCGTGCGGCGGGCGATCTCCTCGTAGGTGGCGCCGGCGTGGAGCAGGCGGGCGATCTCGAAGCGCTGGGCCAGGGCCTTGAACTCGCCGATGGTGCAGACGTCCTCGAAGAAGCGGTAGGCTTCGTCCACCGTGCGCAGGGCGAGCACGGCGCGGCAGAAGCGGTCGGCCGCGGGATCCTTCAGCTTCTCGTTCACGGGAGGCCGGCGCACGTCAGGGCTTCATCGTAGCATCATGCGAAAGCACGCGCAACGCCCGGTCAGGACGGCGGGCGGGCCGTGAAGCGGAACTCCAGCCGCACCTCATTCTCCGCGCGGAGGATGCCCAGGATGGACGGCGGCTCGAACCCGAAATCGGTCATGCGGATGGCGGTGCGGGCCTCGCCGCGCAGGGTCGTTCCCTCCAGCGTCAGGGTCACGTCGAAAGCGACCGTCCGGGTGACGTCGCGGATCTTCAACTGGCCCGCCACGCGCAGGCGGACCTCCTCGCCTTCGCGCACCGCGGCGGGCAGCCCCTCCAGCTCCGCGGCACGGAACTCGGCGATCGGGTAGCGCGATGACTCCAGCCAGCGCTCGCGGATGGCGCGGTCCCGGCGCGTGCTGTCGGAGCGGAAGGTGCTGAGGTCCACGGTGACCGGCCCGATGCGGCTGTTGCGCGGGGCGGCGCGGTCGACGACGATCTCGCCCTTCACGGCGCTCGTCGTGCCGACCGCGGTGTTCAGCCGGTTCCCCTCCCGGACGAACGTCTCGTTGACACGGTAGGTCACCTGCGACTCCGCCGGGACGATGGCAAAGCGCTGCGCGGCGGGAGCGGCGCCCGCAGGGGCGGGGCCGCCCGCGGCGCCCAGGGCCAGAGCGGCGGTCAGAGCAAGGATGGCGCGGTCGATCACGGCATGGACCCTCCTGACGTGTGAGGCGCTACGGCGCCGGCTCGAGCACAAGGTCGAAGCGCCCCTCGGTGGACCGGGCGGGCGGATAGTACTGGGTGACCAGGACGCGGTGCCCCCCGGCGGTGACGCGGATGTGGATGTGCGGAGGCCGGCCCGTGTAGGGCGGCGGGAGGTGGCTCTCGAACCGGTAGCGTCCCTGGGCGTCCGCCGCGACGGTTGCCCGCCAGGCGTCGCCGTACTCCCCGGACGGACCCGCCAGCCAGAACTCGATGCGCGCCCCGGCCAGCGCCCGGCAGTCCCGCGCGGACTGCACGACGCCGGTCAGCACGTGGCCGCGCCCCACCTGGGAGCGCACCGGCGCCCCGGGCTCGTAGAACGGCCCCAGCATGTCGGCGCGGGTGGGCGGGCAGCCGGCGGCCGCATCCAACCGGGCGGGCGCGGCGCCGGGAGCGGGGGCCAGCACGATCAGCGCCGCAACGATCGCGGCGGTCTCCAGCGTCCGTCTCGATCCGATGCTGGTCCTCATGCGGGTCCTCATCCGTCCCCTCCACTCCCCCTCAAGGGAGGCTCCCGCTAGCGCTCGTCTTCCAGGTCGCGAAGGATGCGCTCGCGCGGGAGCTCCATGCCGTGCTCCCGGCGCATATGCTCCTGGATCGCGCGAACGAGCTCGTCCTTCGTGTCGGCCTCGATCCGATGTCCCAGCGCACAGCTCCAGCGCGGCATCGTCTCGCCTCCGGCTTTCAGCGGGTCACGGCGCCCAGCGACGCCGAGGATACGAGACGAGCATACTTCGCGAGGACCCCCCGCGCATAGCGGGGAGCCGGAGGCTGCCACGCCGCCAGCCGCTTCGCCAGCTCGGCCGCCGAGAGGGCGGCGTCCAGGCGGCGCGCGCCCACGTCGAGGGTGACCACGTCGCCGTCGCGGAGGGCCGCGATCGGCCCGCCGCGGGCCGCTTCGGGAGCGACATGGCCGGCCATCAGCCCCCGCGTCGCGCCGGAGAAGCGCCCATCCGTCAGCAGCGCGACCGACTCGCCCAGCCCAGAGCCGACCAGCGCCGCGGTCACGGCCAGCATCTCACGCATCCCGGGGCCGCCCACCGGACCCTCGTAGCGGATGACGACCACGTCGCCCGCCTTGATCCCCCCGCGGGCCACCGCCTCGAAGGCGGCTTCCTCCGAGTCGAAAACCCGGGCCGGTCCCCGGTGCACGAGGCGCTCGTAGCCCGCCACCTTCACCACGCATCCCTCCGGAGCGAGATTGCCCTTCAGGATGACCAGGCCTCCGCTTGGCTTCAGCGGCTGGCGCAGCGGCCGCACCACCTGCTGCCCCGGCGTCTCCTCCGCCCCGGCCGCCTCGGCCGCGAGCGTCCGCCCGGTGACCGTGAGCGCATCGCCGTGCACCAGCCCGGCCTCGAGGAGCCGACGCATCAGCAGCCGGATCCCGCCGGCCTGGTGGAGATCCACCGCGGTGAACCGTCCCCCGGGCTTGAGGTCGGCCAGCAGCGGCGTGCGGCTGCTGATCCGATCGAAGTCGTCGATGCCCAGCTCCACGCCGATCTCCTGGGCGACGGCCAGGAGGTGCAGCACGGCGTTGGTCGAGCCGCCCGAGGTGGCGACCGCGGCGATGGCGTTCTCGATGGATGGGCGCGTGATGATGCGGTGGGGACGGACGTCATCGCGGAGCAGCGTCATGACGAGGCGTCCCGCCTCCCGCGCGGCCGCGTCCTTCTCCGCGGCCATCGCCGGGACGTCGGCGCTGCCCATCGGACTGATCCCCATCGCCTCGAACGCCATGGCCATGGTGTTGGCCGTGAACTGTCCGCCGCAGGCGCCGGGGCCGGGACAGGCCTGCGCCTCCAGCTCGGCGAGCTCGGCGGCGTCCACCTTTCCGGCGTGGTAGGCGCCGACCGCCTCGAAGACGTCCTGCACCGTGACCGGGCGGCCCCGGAAGGTCCCGGGCATGATGGAGCCGCCGTAGAGCATCAGCGAGGGCAGGTCCATCCGCGCCAGGGCCATGACGGTGCCGGGGATCGTCTTGTCGCAGCCGGAGATGGCGACCAGCCCGTCGAGCAGATACCCGCGGGCGACCAGCTCGATGGAATCGGCGATGACCTCGCGGCTGACCAGCGAGGTCTTCATCCCCTCCGTCCCCATCGAAATGCCGTCGGAGATCGCCACCGTGTTGAACTCGAGCGGCGTCCCGCCGGCCTCGCGCACGCCGGCCTTCACCTGCTCGGACAGCCGGCGGAGGTGGAAGTTGCACGGCATCAGCTCGATCCAGGTGTTGGCGACGCCGATGAGCGGCCGGCGCAGATCGTCGTCGGTGAGGCCGATCGCCTTGAAGTACGAGCGCGCGGGCGCCCGGTCGGGCCCGTCCAGGATCCGTGCGCTTCGCTCCCGCACGTTCCGCACCGCGGTTCCCTTCGTCATCGCCTGCCTCCCGGCGGGAACGGGGCCGCGGTCAGCGCCGCCGCCACCGCGTCGCCCATCTCGGCCGTCGTCGCGCCGCCCCCGAGGTCCGGGGTTCGCACGCCTTCCGCGATCACCTGCTCCACCGCCTGCTCCACGGCCCCGGCCGCGTCCGGCCGCTGCAGCGAATGGCGCAGCAGCATCGCCGCGCTCAGGATCGCCCCCGCGGGGTTCGCGGTGCCCCGCCCCGCGATGTCGGGGGCGGAACCGTGCACCGGCTCGTAGACGAAGGGCGGCCGGTCGCCGAGGCTGGCCGAGGGCAGCAGCCCCATCGAGCCCGCCACGGCCCCCGCCTCATCGCTCAGGATGTCGCCGAACATGTTCTCCGTCACGATCACGTCGAAGGCGCGCGGAGCGCGGACCAGCTGCATCGCGCAAGTGTCCACCAGCATGTGCTCCACGGCGACCTCCGGATGAGCGCGGGCCTCCTCCTCCACGACCTCGCGCCACAGCCGGGACGTCTCCAGCACGTTGGCCTTGTCCACGGAGGTGAGTCGTCCGCCGCGCTCTTTCGCGGCCGACAGGGCAATGCGAACAACGCGCTGGATCTCCTCGCGCCTGTACCGCAAGGTGTCGACCGCTTCGTGCTCCGTACGACCTCTCGGCTCTCCGAAGTACAATCCCCCGGTCAGCTCTCTCACGATCAAGAGGTCGACGCCGGAAGCCACATCGGGCCGCAGCGGGGTCTGGTTCGCCAGCGAGGGAAAGACACGGACCGGACGGAGATTCGCGTAGACGCCGAGCGCCTGCCGCAGCTGCAGCAGCCCCCGCTCGGGCCGCCGCTCCCCGGGAAGGCGGTCCCAGCGGGGCCCTCCGACCGCGCCGAGCATCACGGCCTCGCTCGCGCGGCAGCGCTCCAGCGTCTCTGTGGGCAGCGGCGCGCCGGTCCGCTCGACCGCCTCGCCCCCGATCAGTCCCTGCGCGAACTCGAAGCCGATGCCGAAGCGCGCGCCGGCCGCGCGCAGCACCTTGAGGGCTTCAGCCGTCACCTCCGGGCCGACCCCGTCGCCCGGGAGGACGGCGATACGCGTCAAGCCTTGCGCGTCTCGAAGCTCTGCTGGATGCGCTCCAGCACCCACTCCGGCTCCGCCGGATCGTCCGCCCGCCGGGCGGGCTCCTTCGCGCGGTCGGGTTCCGCCCGGCGCTCTTCAGGCTGCCACTGCGTGTGATCCATCGCCGCTCCCCCTCACGGACTGCCTCGCAGACTCTCCGCTCACGACCGCCCGGCCCGCGCCCGCACGTACGGCACGATGCCGCCCGCGTCCACGAGCTGCTGCATGAACTGCGGGATGGGCTGCCCGCCGTAGCGCTCGCCCCGGGTCACGTTGCGCACCGTGCCGGCGCCGAAGTCGATCTCCACCTCATCCCCGTCCCGCACCCCGCCGTGCGCCCCGGGACACTCCAGCAGGGGCAGGCCGATGTTGAAGGCGTTGCGGTAGAAGATGCGCGCGAACGAGATCGCCGCGACTCCGGCGATGCCCGCGCCCTTGATCGCGATCGGGGCATGCTCGCGCGAGCTGCCCTGGCCGAAGTTCTCGCCCGCGACGAGGATGTCCCCACCTCCGATGCGCTCCCGCAGCGTGGGGTCGAGATCCTCGAAGACATGTGCGGCCAGTTCCGCAGCGTCGGCCGTCACGAGATAGCGCGCGGGGATGATGACGTCGGTATCGACGTGATGGCCCACAACATGGGCCCGTCCTCGGATGATCATGATGCCCTCGCACCAACCGCCTCGCCCACAACGTCGGACGGGTGTGTCAGTTTGCCCGTGATCGCCGTGGCCGCGGCCACCGCCGCGTTCGAGAGGTACACCCGGCTCGTCTTGTGGCCCATCCGGCCGACGAAGTTGCGGCTGCTGGTCGAGACGCAGACCTCCCCTTCCGCGAGCACGCCCATGTGGCCGCCGATGCACGGCCCGCAGGTCGAGGTGCTGACCGCCGCCCCGGCGTCGAGGAAGATCCGGATCAACCCCTCGTCCATCGCCTGGCGGTAGATGGCCGGCGTGGCGGGGATGACCAGGAGGCGCGTGTCGCGGTGCACGGTCCGCCCGGCGAGGATCGTCGCCGCCGTGCGCAGGTCCTCGATCCGCCCGTTCGTGCAGGTCCCGATGAAGCACTGGTCGACCCGCACGCCCGCGGCCTCCCGCACCGGCACCACGTTCCCGGGGGATGAGGGCGCGGACACCACGGGCTCGAGGGCGGCGGCGTCGATCGTGCGCACGTCGGCGTAGACGGCGTCCGGGTCGGAGCGCACCACGCGGAAGGGGCGCCGGGCGCGCGGCGTGATCCAGGCCAGCGTGCGCTCGTCCGGCTCCATGATGCCGTTCTTCGCCCCCGCCTCGATCGCCATGTTGGTGATGGAGAACCGCTCGTCCATCGTGAGATGGGCCAGCGTCTCCCCGGTGAACTCCATCGCCCCGTAGCGCGCGCCGTCCACCCCGATCGTCCCGATAATCGAGAGGACGAGGTCCTTCCCGGTCACCCAGGGCCGGGGCCGCCCGGTGAAGACGTACCGCACCGTCTCGGGCACGCGCAGCCACAGCCGTCCCATCGCCATCGCCGCGGCGAGGTCGGAGGATCCCACGCCCGTGGCAAACGCGCCGAGGGCGCCGTGGTTGCACGTGTGGGAATCGGCGCCGATGAAGACGTCGCCGGGCCCCACGAACCCCTCCTCCGCGAGGAGGACGTGCGCGATCCCGGCCCGGCCGATGTCGTAGAAGTGCGGCAGGCCGTGCGCGCGCACGAACTCCCGCGTGATCTTGGCCTGGTTGGCGGAGGGGATGTCCTTGTTGGGCACGTAGTGGTCGAGCACGAACGCCACCCGGTCGGGATCGAACACGCGCCCGACCCCCATCCGCTGGAACTCGCGGATGGTCAGCGGCGCGGTGATGTCGTTGGCGAACACGAAGTCCACGCCGCAGTCGATGATCTCGCCCGGCCGCACGGCGGCCGCCCCGGCGTGGGCGGCAAGGATCTTCTCGGTCACCGTCAGGCCCATGCGCGGCCTCCCGCCCCGGCCGCGACCGGCCGGGCCGCCACCAGCTTGTTGATCGCCGCCACATAGGCCCGGGCGCTGGCCTCCAGCACGTCGGTGCTGCTGGCGCGGCCGACCGCAAGCTCGTGCTCGAGGCGGATGCGCACCACCGCCTCGCCGACCGCCTCCGTCCCGCCGGCCACGGCCCGGACCGTGTAATCCACCAGGGCCGGGCTCAGCCCGACGACTCTGTTGATCGCCGCGAACATCGCGTCGATGGGGCCGTCCCCGCTGCCTGTCTGCTCCGTTTCCACCCCCGACGCGGCCAGCGTCACCGTGGCGAACGGCTCCCGGCCGCTGCCGGTAGTCACGGCGAACCGCCGCAGCTCCCAGGTGCGCAGCGGCGCGGCCAGGTTCTCCTCCACCAGCGCCACGATCTCCTCGGGCAGCACCGTCTTCTTGCGGTCGGCGACCTCCTTGAAGCGGTGGTAGGCGCGGTCGAGCTCCTCGCGGCTCAGATGGAAGCCGGCGCCCTCGAGCACCGCGGCCAGGGCATGGCGCCCCGAGTGCTTCCCGAGCACCAGCCGGTTCGTCGGCAGGCCGATGGACTCCGGGGTCATGATCTCGTAGGTCCGGCGGTCGGCCAGGACCCCGTGCTGGTGGATGCCGGCCTCGTGGGCGAAGGCGTTGGCTCCGACCACCGC
>DASUAK010000079.1:0-2674 GCA_035763845.1 bacterium
AGCGCCCGCTCGAAGATGGCCGCCGGATCCCCGTTCGGGATCTGGTGACGCAGCAGCGCCTGCGCCAGCCGGAGCTTCTCGTACATCTCGGCGCTGGCCGTGAACTGCACGCGATAGCGCTCCGGCGCGAGCGGCTGCACGACCGCCGGGCGAGGGGCGGGCGCCGAATCGGGGGCGGGATCTCCCAGCGAGAAGATCCCGTCAGCGCCGGCAGCCTCCTTCTTCCCGCCGGCCTGCGCGGTTGCCGGCTCTGACGAAGGCCGCGGCGCCGGCAGGCGGCGCACCGATGAGGGAACGGGCGGCTGCGGATGCAGCCGGGCCACCAGCTCCTCGACCTGCCGCTTGCTCCGGCGCCGGGCGGCGTCCAGAACCTTCCTGTGGTTGTCCGCAGTCAGGTGAGCCGCCAGGAGGCACACGGTGGTGAGCGTGATCGCGCCCTCCTCCAGCAGCTCCAGGATGATGGGGAATCGCCGGGCCGCGCGCGCCGCCTCGATCCGGCCGTAGGCTGCGTGCTCGGAAAGATGCAGCACCTGCGTGCAGTAAGTGAAGAGCGACGAGCAGCCCTGGCCCAGGTACAGCCGCCGCGCATCCAGCTCAGCCAAGTGCGCGATGAGGGTGACCGTGACCTCGCGCTCCTGCGCGGCGAGCACCTTCACGCGGGATATGAGCGCGGCGTCGGAGAGGCGATTCGGTGAGAAGATCCGCTGAGTCTTCATGGCCAATGTATAGCACATGGTTTTCGAAGGCCTCAGGAGCGCGTAGACGGTGCTTGCGCGGTGTCAGTCCTTCGCTGATGACTCCCGGCAACGCGGATGGCAGCGCTGGGTGTACGGCGTCGCGTAAGAGGGCCCGTAGCGATGCGGGGCAACGGTCGCGAAGTTGACCGTGAAAAGCTGTCAATGGCCTGCTTGGGCTAATCCAACTCGGTCTGGACCGAGTTCACGCCGAACGCACGCCTGGGGGATGCGGCGCGGGCGGCGGCATCCACAGCTAGGATATGCGCGGCGCGGCAGCGGTGGAAGACCCTACGGTACGAGGACGATCTTCCCGAAGTGCTCGCGGGACTCGAAGATGCGGTGGGCCTCGCGGACGTCGGCGAGTGGCAGCACCGCGTGGATCACCGGCCGGAGGGCCCCGCGGAAGATCAGGTCCATCACCGTATGGAAGTCGGTGACGTTCCCCATCGGCGCACCCAGGATCTGACGGTGGCGCTGGTACACTTCGCGGATGTCGATGTCGGGCCGGTTGCCGCCGCTCGCGCCGCAGATGACCATCCGCCCGCCGGGCCGCAGGCTGCGGATCGACTCCGGCCAGGTGGTCGCGCCTACGGGGTCGGAGACCATGTGCACCCCGCCGCCGGTGAGCTCGCGCACGCGCTCGCTGAACGCGGGCTGAGCCGAGCGCACGATCGGCACGGCCCCCAGCGCGGCCGCCTTCTCCGCCTTGGCCTCGCTCCCGACGAGCGCGATCACCCGCGCGCCGGCGAAGAGGCCGATGGTGATGGCCGCCGTGCCCACACCGCCTGACGCGCCGACCACGAGCAGGTCCTCGCCCGCGCGGAGCCGCCCGGCCGTGATCAGGCCCCGCCATGCGGTCGTGTAGCAGGCCGGCGCCGCGGCGGCGGCCTCGAACGGGATGCCGTCGGGGATCCGCAGCAGGTTCGCGACCGGGGCAGTGGTGTACTCGGCCATGCCGCCCTGCCGGTGCTCGCCGAAGATGCGGTAGTCGGGGCACATCGACTGCTCGCCCGCCAGGCACCGCTCGCAGCGGCCGCAGGACAGGATCGGGTTCACCACCACGCGATCGCCTCGAACCCATCCCCCGGCGCCGGGAGCGGCTCCGGCGGCCCCGGGAGCCTGCCCGTCGATGCCCGGACCGAGCTCCTCCACCGTCCCCGCCACGTCGCCGCCCGTGATCGTCGGCAGCTTCATGCGCCCCCAGGGGAAGACGGGCTTCCCGCCGGGCGGGCCGCTGCGGGCCCAGATGTCCATGTTATTCAGGGCCGCGGCGCGGACGCGCACCAGCACCTCGCTGGCCTGGGGCTCCGGCCGGGCGATCTCGTCCAGGCGCAGGGTATCCAACCCGCCGTGCTCGCGGATGACGACGGCTTTCATGCAACCAACCCCTCGCTCAATAAACGTCTCCCCTTCGTACGCGGGAGGAGGGAAAGGGCGCCCTCCTCCCGCGACGACATTACTGCGTCCCGGCGACCCAGCCGTACGTCTGGAAATCGTACAGGCCCGCGACGTCGTAGAGGACGCCGCTCATTCTCCTGGCCACCGCTGCCCGGCCGCCGGCATAGTACAGGACGACGTAGGGCAGCTCGTCCGCGAACATCTCCTGGAACTTGTTATAGATCTCGCGGCGCTTCGCCGGGTCGGCGTTCGTCACCCCGTCGTCGAGCAGCTGGTCCATCGCCGCGATGGAGTGGAACGTGAAGTTGTACTGCCCGCCGGTGCGGAACTGCGAGCTGACGTCCGGGTCCGTGGGACCGCCCCAGCCCACCAGGGCAACATCGTAGTTCTTCGCGTACAGCGCCGCCAGGTGCGTCGGGAAATCGGACTTCTGGATCTCCGCCTTGATCCCGGCGGCGACCAGGTTCTCCCGAATGATGTCCCCGGTGCGCTCGCGCAGGATATTGCCGGTCGGCACGCGCAGCACGATCGTGCGGTTG
>DASUAK010000080.1:0-13016 GCA_035763845.1 bacterium
CGGCATCGAGGCCTTCGTCAACCTGTGCAAGCACCGCGTCCTGACCTACGCCGCCGTGCAGACCCAGCAGTCGATGCGGCTGGGCATGTGGATGGACTGGAACGACCCGGACGATCTGCGCCGCCTGGCCGAGGCGGTGAAGGCCGATCCGGGGCGGCCGGTGGACTACCCCGTCCGCGGCGGCACGATCCGGCAGGGCGCGGAGCAGGTCGTCGGCCGCCTGGGCGATCCGGAGATCGGCGGCTCGTACTTCACCCTCTCCGACGAGAACAACTACCAGATCTGGGGCTTCCTGCGGCGCTGCCACGAGCGCGGGCTCATCTACAAGGGCCACGACGTGATGCCGTGGTGCCCGCGCTGCGCCACCGGGCTCAGCGAGCACGAGATCGCGACGGAGGGCTACAAGGAGCTCACCCATCGCAGCGTCTTCCTGCGCTTCCCGCTGACCGACCGCCCGGGCCAGGCGCTGCTGGTCTGGACGACCACCCCCTGGACGCTGTCCAGCAACGTGGCCGCGGCGGTCCACCCGGAGCTGATCTACGTCCGCGTGCGCCAGGGGAATGAGGAGCTGTACCTCGAGGAGGGGGCGCTCGGCGTCCTCAAGGGAGAGTACACCGTCGTCGAGCGGCTGCCCGGCGCGCAGCTGGTCGGTCGGCGCTACCACGGCCCGTTCGACGACCTGGCGCCCCAGCAGGGCGTCGAGCACCGCGTCATCCCCTGGACCGAGGTGACCTCCGCGGAGGGCACGGGGATCGTTCACATCGCGCCGGGCTGCGGCGCCGAGGACTTCGCGCTCAGCCGGGAGCACGCCCTGCCGGTCATCGCGCCGATCGACGAGAACGGCGTCTTTCTGCCGGAGTTCGGGCTGCTGGCCGGCCTGCGCAGCGACGAGACCGCCCAGCCCATCATCGACCACCTCAAGCAGAGCGGCCGGCTCTACAAGGTGGAGCCCTACACCCACCGCTATCCCGTCTGCTGGCGCTGCGGCAGCGAGCTGGTCTTCCGCCTGGTGGACGAGTGGTTCATCCGGATGGAGCCGGTGCGAGCGGAGATGATCGAGGTCACGCGCCGCATCCGCTGGATCCCCGAGTTCGGGTTGGACCGCGAGCTGGACTGGCTGCGCAACATGCGCGACTGGATGATCAGCAAGAAGCGCTACTGGGGGCTGGCCCTCCCGATCTACGAGTGCGCATCGTGCGGGGCGTTCGACGTCCTGGGCTCGCGGGAGGAGCTGCGCGAGCGTGCCCTCCAGGGCTGGGAGGCGTTCGAGGGCCACAGCCCGCATCGTCCCTGGATCGACGCGGTGAAGATCCGCTGCGCCCGGTGCGGGGGGACCAGCACGCGCATCCCCGACGTGGGCAACCCCTGGCTGGACGCCGGTATCGTCTCCATGAGCACGCTGCGGTACCGCACCGACCGGACCTACTGGCGGCAGTGGTTCCCCGCCGACTTCATCACGGAGAGCTTCCCCGGCCAGTACCGCAACTGGTTCTACTCCCTGCTGGTCATGGGCACGGTGCTGGCCGGGCAGGAGCCGTTCCGGACCTGCCTGGGGCACGCCTCCGTGCGCGACGAGCGCGGCCGGGAGATGCACAAGTCCTGGGGCAACGCGATCGAGTTCAACGAGGCCGCGGACCGGGCCGGCGTGGACGTGATGCGCTGGCTGTACTGCATGCAGAATCCCCAGGCCAACCTGAACTTCGGCTACGGAGCGCTGGACGAGGTGCGGCGGCGCTTCGTCATCCCGCTGTGGAACGTCGTGGCCTTCTTCGTAACGTACGCCAACCTCGAGCGCTTCCAGCCCACAGACCTGCTGCGCGCCCCCGGGCGCCTCGGCACGCTCGACCGGTGGCTGCTCTCGCGGCTGCAGCGCCTCATCACCGCGGTCCGCGAGCGCCTCGACGCCTACGATCCGCAGGGGGCGAGCCGGCCCATCGAGGCCTTCGTCGACGACCTGTCCAACTGGTACGTCCGCCGGTCGCGCCGGCGCTTCTGGAAGAGCGAGGCCGACGACGACAAGCGGGCCGCCTACTACACGCTGTACCGCACGCTGGTCACGCTGTCGACGCTGCTGGCTCCCTTCGTGCCGTATCTGGCGGAGCGCATCTATCAAGACCTGGTACGGCCCGTCGGGGAGCGCACTCCGGTCAGCGTCCACCTGTGCAACTGTCCCGAGCCCGACGAGGCGCTGCTCGACGAGCGACTCGAGACCGAGATGGACGCCGTGCGCGGTCTGGTCGTGCGGGGACGCGCCGCCCGCGGCCATGCGAAGTTGAAGGTCCGCCAGCCGCTGCCCGCAGTGCTGCTGGTCACGAAGGTCCACTCGCTGCGCAAGCGCCCGGAGCTGCTCGAGATCCTGGCCGACGAGCTGAACGTCAAGGCCGTGCGGTTCGTGGACGATCCCGGCCGGTACGTGAGCTTCGAGGTGAAGCCCCGTTTCGACGTGCTCGGACCGAAGTACGGCGCGGTGGTCCAAGAGATTGCGCGGAGCCTCCGCAAGGTCGACCCAGGCGCCGCGCTCCAGACTCTGGAACGGGATGGGCGGCTCATCCTCGCTGTCGACAATCAGGACGTCGTGCTGTCGCGCGACGACCTGGAGACACGGATGCACGAGGCCCGCGGGTATGCGGCCGAAGGATCGGGAGGGGAGTTCGCCATCCTGGAAACGGAGCTGACCCCAGAGCTGCTGCTGGAGGGGCAGGCGCGCGAGCTTGTGCATCAGGTGCAGGGTCTGCGCAAGGAGGCCGACCTCGCCGTGGACGACCGCATCGTCCTGCACTACGACGGAGCGATCGATCCGCTCGTCGCCGCCCATCGCGACTACATCATGCGGGAGACCCTTGCCGTCGAGCTGCGGGCGGGCCTGCCGGCCGGCGCGCCCGTCCACGACGTGCGGCTCGACGGGGTAAATATCCGCCTGACCATCGCGCGGCGCACCGCCTAGCCGCCTGCGGGCAGGACTCCGGCAGGAACGCCGCGGGCAGGACAGAAGCACAGGTCGGCTGTCACCTCGGACAGCGTGGAGCTCTTACCGTGGCAGAGAAGACGATCGGTGTGCTGGGCGGGCTCGGCCCCTGGGCCACGCTCGACCTCTTCGAGAAGATCCTCCGGCTGACGCCGGCGACGCGCGATCAGGAGCATCTGCGCGTGATCATCGACAACAACCCGAAGATCCCGGACCGTTCCCCGGCGATCCTCGGCAGCGGCGAAGACCCTACGCCGGCGCTGGTGGCCACGGCCCGCAATCTCGAGCGCGCCGGGGCCGACCTCATCGTCATCCCCTGCAACACGGCGCACGCCTTCTACGGCCAGATCGCCTCGGCGGTCTCCATCCCGGTCCTGCACATCATGGAGGAAGTGGCGCGCGCCGCGCGCGGCGAGGTGCCCGCCCTGCGGCGGGCCGGCGTGCTCGCCACCCGGGCGACGATGGCGGCGGGGCTGTATCACCGCGCCTTCGAGCGGGTCGGCGTGGACGTCGTCGGGCCCGATGCCTCGGGCCAGGAGATCGTGAACCGGGCGATCTACGGTGTGAAGGCAGGGCAGACGGGACCGGCCCTGACAGGGGAACTGCTCCCCGTGGCGCAGGGGCTCGTGGACCGGGGCGCCGATGCGCTGGTCCTCGGGTGCACGGAACTGCCGTTCGTGCTGCGGCCGGGCGACGTGGCCGTGCCTGTGCTCGACAGCAATCTCATCCTCGCGCAGGCCGCCGTCCGCGCGGCGACCCAGGCCGCCGAAGCGGCCTCAAAGCGCTAGGTCTTGCACTTGCAGAAGTCATCAGATACACTACCGTCAGCCTGCCAGCCGGTGGACCCCCGCACCCACTGCCGCTGAGATCCGGAGGGGGATGGATGGCACCCAGAACCACGAAGTCGGCCAAGCGGAAGCCCGCGCTGCGCCGTGGGGCGCAGATGCCCTCCGTGCGGCGGCAGAAGCCGGCCGCCAAGGCGAAGGCCGCGCCGCCGGACCGCGGCGCCGGCGACCGGAACTCGCGCAGCGTGCCCAAGGCCAAGCCGCTCTCGAAGAAGGACCTCGGCGAGTTCCGCCGCCTCCTGGAAGACGAGCGCGTGCGGCTCCTCGAGGAGCTCGAGGCGATGGAGGAGCACACCCCCGAGGTGGAAGACCAGGTCGGGATGGACATCGGGGGCGGGTACGACGAAGACCTGGCCGACGTCGCCAGCAGCACCTTCGAGCGCGAGAAAGGGCTCGCCCTGGAGAGCAGCGTGCAGCAGATGCTGGCCCAGGTGGAGGAGGCCCTGGCCCGGATCGACGAGGGCACCTACGGAATCTGTCAGCGCTGCGGCGATCCGATCGACGTCGCGCGGCTGCGCGTTCTGCCGTTCGCGACGCTGTGTATCCGCTGCAAGGAACTGGAAGAGAAGTCGAACGGCGCGCGCTAGCGGTCCTCGCCACCGTCCTCGCCGCCGATCAGGCGACGAAGCTGCTGGTGGAGTCGCGCCTCCCCCTGGGCGATTCGGTCCCCGTCATCCCCGGCTTCCTGGCCTTCACCCACGTCCACAACCGGGGCATCGCCTTCAGCCTGCTGGGGAGCATCTCGCTGCTCGTGCCCGCGGCCATCGCCTTGACCCTGCTTTTCCTGCTCTTCTACAATAAGGCGCGGTGGACGCGCCGCCCGCTCGCACAGGCGGCGCTCGCGCTGCTCGGCGGCGGCGCGATCGGCAATCTGATCGACCGGCTGCGCGTCGGGAGCGTCGTCGACTTCATCGACGTGTCCGTCTGGCCGGTGTTCAACCTCGCGGACGTGGCCATCACGACCGGGGCGGGGCTGTTGATCTTACTTCTGATCCGGGGTGATCGATGAAGCCGATCCTCGTCAAGCTCGGTCCGTTCCCCATCTCCTCCTTCGGCCTCTTCCTCCTGCTGGCATTCCTGGTCGGCATCGCCGTGGCCCGCCGGCGCGGGGCGCGCCTGGGGATCGATCCCTCCCGGATGCTCGACATGGGCCTCTACATGATCATCGGCGGCATCGTCGTGGGCCGGCTCGGATACGTCCTGGCCAACTGGCCCGCCTTCGCCGCCGCGCCGGGGACGATCTTCACCATCTGGAAGGACTCGGGCCTCACCTTCTACGGCGCGCTGGCCGGCGGGGCGCTCGTGGGCGCCTTCTACGCCCGCCTGCTCCGCCTGCCCCTGCGGGCGTACCTGGACGTCTTCGCCCCCGCGCTCGCGCTGGGGTACGCCGTGGCGATGATCGGCGCGCTGCTGCACGGCCTGTACATCGGCCGCCCCACCGGCGTGCCCTGGGCCGTGCAGATGTTCCTGGACCGCCGCCACCCGACCCAGATCTATCTCCTGCTCGCCTCGCTGGGGACCTATGCCGTGCTGCGCGCCCAGGAGCGGGGGGAAGCCGCTCCGGGGACGCTCTTCTTCCTGTGGCTCCTCCTCCACGCGGTCAGCCGCTTCGCCGTCGAGTTCTTCGTGGAGAGCACGACCGTGCTGGGCACGATGTTCACCCTCGCCCAGGCCGTGAACGTCCTGGTCGCGGTCATCGCCGTCGTCGCCCTGGCCATCGTGGCCCGCGGCCCGCGCGAGCAGCCGCAGGCCGCCGCGCCCCCCGCGATCCCTCCCGCGGCCTGACCGGTCACGGCCACGGGCGATCCCTGCGTCTTCACCGCCGACCCCGCTTCGGAGGGCGTCCGGCTGGACGCCTTCCTGACCGCGCGCCTGCCCGCGCTGTCGCGCTCCCGGATCAAAGCGCTGATCGAGGCCGGCCATGTCACCGTGGACGGCGCCCCGGCCAGGCCCGCGGCGCGCGTGCGCGCGGGGCAGCGGGTGGCGGTCGTCGTGCCCCCGCGGGAAGAGGCCGGGGTCACCCCCCAGGCCATCCCGCTCGACGTGGTGCATGAGGACGCGGATCTTCTCGTGATCAACAAGCCGGCCGGGCTGACCGTGCATCCCGGCGCCGGGCAACCCTCGGGCACTCTGGTCAACGCCATCGCCGCCCGCGCGCCCGAGCTGCTGCGCCTGGGCGGAGGGCTGCGGCCCGGGATCGTCCACCGCCTCGACAAGGACACCTCCGGCCTGCTCGTCGTGGCCAGGACCGAGGAGGCGCTCCGCAGCCTGCAGCAGCAGGTGGCCGCCCGCACGATGCGCCGCACCTACCTCGCGCTCGTGGTCGGGCGCGTGGCCCAGGACGAAGGCAGGATCGAGGCGCCGATCGGCCGGGATCCCCACCACCGCACGCGCATGGCCGTCGTCCGCGGCGGGCGGCAGGCCGCCACCCGCTACCGCGTCCTGGAGCGTACGGCCGCGCACACGCTGGTCGAAGCCTCGCTCGTGACCGGACGCACGCACCAGATCCGGGTGCACTTCGCGCACATCGGGCACCCCGTCGCCGGCGATCCGGTCTACGGTGGGCGCGCGGCGTCCGAACGGGGGTTGGGGCTGGCCCGGCAGGCGCTGCACGCCCACCGGCTGGCCTTCCGCCATCCCCGCAGCGGGACGGAGGCGGCGTTCGAGGCCGCGCCGCCGGCGGATTTCACCGCGGCGCTGGACCGGGCCCGCGCGGAGGGGGCCGCGCCGGTCCGGCGAAATGGCCGCAGGAGACGATGATGGCGTCGATGCGTGAGAAGGCGAAGGTGATGGATGCGGATGCGGTGCGCCGCGCCGTGGTCCGCATGGCCCACGAGATCGTGGAGCGCAACAAGGCCGCGTCCGGGTTGGCCATCGTGGGGATCGAAACGCGCGGGGTGCCGCTGGCCCGGCGGCTCGCCGCCGCGATCGCGCAGATCGAAGGCATCGCGGTCCCGGTCGGCGCGCTCGACCCGCGTCCCTTCCGCGACGACCGCCCCGCGGGCTCCGCACCCCCGGCGCCCGGCCTGCCGTTCACCGTGGGCGATCGCACCATCGTGCTGGTCGACGACGTGCTCTACACCGGCCGCACCGTACGCGCCGCCCTCGACGCGCTGATCGCCCTGGGGCGGCCGCCCGCCATCCAGCTCGCCGTGCTCGTGGACCGCGGCCACCGGGAGCTGCCCATCCGCCCCGACTTCGTGGGCAAGAACCTGCCCACGTCCTCGCGCGAGCACGTCGCCGTCCGCCTGGCCGAGAGCGACGGCACCGACGAGGTCGTGATCGAGGAGCCCGCCTAGCCCGCCGGCGGCAGCGCGGGCGCCACCCGCACCGTCTCCTCCCGCTCGTAGACGACGAATCCCGGCCGCGCGCCGCGCGGCTTGCGGACGTGCTTCCGCCGCGTGAAGTCGACGGCGACCGCGCCGGAGGCGCGGGCGCGGCTGAACCAGGCGGCGATCGCCGCGGCGCGGGCGATCTCGTCCGGACCGACGGACCGCCCGCCGGACTTGAGGATGACGTGGGCGCCGGGGACCCCCCGTGCATGGAGCCACAGATCCTCGGGGCCCGCGATCTTGAAGGTGAGCCGGTCGTTCTCCTGGTTCGTCCGACCGACGAGGACCGAGGCGCCTCCCGGCAGGGTGTAGGTGCGGGGACGAGGGGCCGCGGCCGCCGCACGGCGCCGCCCCCGCCGCACATACCCGTCCTCCGCGAGCTCGTGCCGCAGGGCCTGCAGATCGGCCGCCTCCGACGCCTGCTCGGCCATGGCGAGCGCGGAGTCGAGATAGGCCTGCTCGGCGGCGAGCTGCTGCAGCCGCTCCTCGAGGGCCGGCCGGGCCTTCCGGATCTTCGTGTAGCGCGCGAACAGCCTGCGGGCGTTCTCGACCGGCGTGAGCGTGGGGTCGAGGGGGATCGTCACCGGACGGCCGTCGTATCCCGGGACCGTCGCCTCCGACGAGCGGGGCGCGATCTGCGAGGCGTAGGCCAACAGCAGCTCTCCGCGCTCGCGCACCGCATCACCGGAGGCGGCTTCCGCGAGCGCGCGCCGGACCTCATCCCCCGACCGTTCCAGCTTGGCCACCGCGGCACGGATCGAGGCGGCCAGAGCGGCCCGCAGCGCCTCCACGTCTTCGGATTCGCTCAGATGCGTCGCGACCCGGGCGACCGCCTCGCTCATGGATGAGGCGCGCTCCATCGGCACGCCCGAGATGTGCGCCAGTGGGAAGGCCGCATACCCGCAGGCCTCGGCTCCATCCAGATAGACGACGGGCTGGAACACACGCCGGTCCACGATGTCGGCGATCTCGGTGAGGGTCCGGTGAATGCGCGCAGCCTCAGCGGCGAGGGCGGCCGACGGGGAAGAAGGATCAACCCCGGCGCGGGCGGCGACCTCGCGGGCCATCGTGGGGCTGATGCCCAGCAGCGCGGTATTGAGCCGCTCGGCGAGAGCCGCCTGCGATGCGGCGAGGAGGGCGGCCAGCTGCTCCGCGCCGATCTCGGCGGGGCTCGGCCGGTCCGCCGGCGGGCGGCGATAGGGGAGGCCTGCCGTGACGGGATGCACCGCGGACTGCTGCGCCGTGACCGGCCGCAGCGCCCCGGCGATGACGCCGTCCTGCACCAGGATCAGGTTGCTGTGGCGGCCCATCAGCTCGGCGACGAGCTCCACGGCGCCGGCGTCGGTGTCGAAGCCGAGGGCGGCGATGCGCTCGAAGGGGATCTGCCGCACCGTGGTCAACCGGGCGTGCTCCAGCCGGCTGCGCAGCAGCAGGGCGAACGGACCGTGCCCGCCGGGGGAGGGAGGGGCGCTCACGAGATGGATCCGTGCCCACCGGGGATGGATGGAGCAGAGGATGGCGCCGGCGCGGCCCTCCCGGCGCAGCTGGAGGATGATGTCGTGCTCGCCCCGCTGGCCGACGCGCTGCAGCCGCGCGCCGATCAGGGCCTCGAGATCGACGGCCACCGCGGCCAGCACGATGCTGTCGAACGAGCCGATGAGGCGCATCCCGACCTACGATACCACAGGGGAACAGGAGTCACTTCCGGCGGACAAGAAGCACACATTCCGATGATCCGCAGCATGACCGGCTTCGGCCGGGCCGACGCGCCGACCCCGTTCGGACGGTTCACGGTGGAGATCCGCTCCGTGAACCACCGGTTCGGCGAGGTTCTGGTGCGGCTGCCGCGCGATCTGGCGCCCCTGGAGGACCGCGTGCGGGCCGCGGTGCAGTCGCGCGTGCAGCGGGGGCGGGTCGAGGTGACCGTGGTCCGGGAGGATCGTACGGCGCGGACGAAGTCGGTGCGCGCCGATCTCGACCTGGCCTCAGCTTACGCGCAGGCGCTGCGCGAGCTGGCCGACACGCTCGGCGTCCCGGACAGCTTCAGCCTGGCGCAGCTGGCCGCGTATCCGGACGTGGTGCGGGTCGAGGAGACGAAGGACGACCTGGAGGCGCTCTGGCCGCTCCTGCTCCCCGCGGTGGAGAGCGCGGCCGCGGACCTCGTCGGGATGCGTGAGGCCGAAGGCCGCCGGCTGGCCGAGGATCTGGAAGGCCGGCTGCAGCGGGTCGATACGCTCAGCGCCGGCGTCGCCTCCCGCGCCCGTCTGGTCGTGGGGGAGTACGCGGCGCGCCTGCGCGAGCGCATCCAGCAGCTGATGGGCGAGGTGCCGGTGGACGAGAGCCGCGTCGCCGCGGAGGTGGCGGTCTTCGCCGACCGCAGCGACGTCAGCGAAGAGGTCACGCGCCTGCGCAGCCACATCGCCCAGTTCCGATCGGAGCTGGCCACCTCGGACGGGGCGGTGGGCCGGCGCCTCGAGTTCGTTCTCCAGGAGATGGGGCGCGAGATCAACACCACCGGCGCGAAAGCCAACGATCTCGAGATCACCCGCGCGGTCATCGCGATGAAGGGCGAGCTCGAGAGCATGCGCGAGCAGATCCAGAATGTGGAGTGAGGCGCATCTGATCAACATCGGCTTCGGGAACATCGTGGCGGCGA
Organism: bacterium; assembly: GCA_035763845.1. Classification (GTDB taxonomy): domain Bacteria; phylum Sysuimicrobiota; class Sysuimicrobiia; order Sysuimicrobiales; family Kaftiobacteriaceae; genus Kaftiobacterium. The sequence goes on from DASUAK010000080.1 coordinate 9,799, forward strand.
ACCGCATCATCGCCATCGTCGCGCCCGACTCCGCGCCGATCAAGCGCATCATCCAGGAAGCCCGCGACAAGGGGGCGTTGATCGACGCCACTTACGGCCGGCGGACCCGCGCCGTGGTCATCACCGACAGCGGGCACGTGCTGCTCTCCGCGGTCCAGCCGGAGACCGTGGCGCACCGCTTCACGACGCGGGACGACGAGGCGGCGACGTGATCGTCGCCATCGCGGGGCCCATCGGGGTGGGCAAGAGCACGGTGGCGCGCGGCCTCGCCGACCGGCTGGGCTACCGCTACATCTCGGGCGGGGAGGTGTTCCGCGATCTGGCCCGCGAGCGCGGCATCTCCGTCACCGACGTGAACAGGCTCGCCGAGGCCGATCCCGCCCTGGACCGCGAGCTGGACCACCGCCAGCACGAGCTGGCCAAGGCCGGCAACTGCGTGGTGGAGAGCCGCCTGGCCGGCTGGATGACCGATGCCGACCTCAAGGTGTGGCTGCGCGCGCCCGTCGACGTCCGCGCCGCCCGCGTGGCGCGGCGGGAGGGCCAGGTTGTGGCCGCGGCCCGGGCCGAGCTGGTCGAGCGCGAGCGCAGCGAGTGGGCGCGCTACAAGGCGGCCTACGGGATCGACATCGACGACCTCACCCCGTACCATCTCGTCATCGACACCACGCTGTGGAACGCCGAGCCCATCGTGGACGCCCTGACCGCCCTGGTCCGCACCGCGCTGCTGGGGATGCGCACGCCGTGAGTGCGGCCTCGCTGGACGGACGGGTCATCGTCGTGGGCGTCACCGGCGGCATCGCCGCCTACAAGACGGTGCAGGTGGTGAGCCGCCTGCGGCAGCTGGGGGCGGAGGTGCACGTGGTGATGTCGCCCTCGGCGGCGCACTTCGTCGGCCCGATCACCTTCCGCGCCATCTCGCAGCAGCCCGTGATCACCGATCTGTGGGATCCGGCCAACCCCTACGACGAGCCGCACGTCGCGCTGGGCGAGCGCGCCTCCCTCTACGTGATCGCCCCGGCGACGGCGCACACCATCGCCCGGCTGGCCCTGGGGCTGGCCGACGATGCCGTCAGCGCCACCGCCCTGGCCACGCGCGCCCCGCTGCTCATCGCGCCGGCGATGCACGACGCGATGTACGAGCATCCGGCCACCCAGGAGAACCTCCGCACCCTGCGCGCGCGCGGCTGCCGCGTGATCGGGCCCGAGACGGGGCGGCTCGCCTCCGGGAAGACGGGCATCGGCCGGATGTCCGAGCCCGACGCCATCGTCGACGAGATCCGCGCCATCCTCGACGCGCGGTGATGGGCGGCAGGTCCCACACCGTCCTGGCTCGCGCGCTCCTGCTCGTCCTCGTGCTCGCGCTGCCCTCCGCCTGCCGCCGGGCGGCCCCCCTGGCCGACGTGGTCACGGTGGGCGCGGTGCTCCCGCTCAGCGGCGACTTCGGCGCCCTCGGCCGATCGGTGCGCGCCGGGATGGAGCTGGCCGCCGAGACGGCAGGGGAGGGGCCGCGGCTTCACCTTCGCTTCGAGGATGACCGGGGAGACACGGTGGCCGCCGCCGCCGCGGTGCGCCGGCTCGCGGAGGCGGGCGTCGCGGCGATCGTCGGCGGGCTGGAGGCGGGCGCGGCGCTCGCCGAGGCCCGGGCCGCGGAGGAGGGGCGGACCGTGCTCCTCGTCGCGGCGGCGACCGATCCGGAGATCACGGCGGGGACCACCCGCGCCTTCCGCGTCGGGTACGACGATGCGCGGGCCGGGGCGGCCATGGCGCGCTACGCCTACCGGACGCTGGGCCGCCGGCGGGCCGCCGTCATCTACGACGAGGGCCGGGCCGGCAGCCGCATCCCCGCGTCGGCGTTCATGGAGACCTTCCGCGCGATGGGCGGGACGGTCGTCGCCGAGCAGCCGTTCCGCGACGAGGGCGGCGGGCCGGACCTCGCGCCGTTGATCGCCGCATCCGTCCGCGCCGGTCCGGATGCGGTCTTCTCGCCGAACCATTACCGCGTCACGGTGGAGATCGCATCGCAGATCCGGGCGGCCGGTCTCCGGGCTGCGCTGCTCTCGGGCGAAGCGGCCGACTCCCCCGACCTGCCCCTGCTGGGCGGCGCCGCGGTGGAAGGCCTCGCGTTCCCCGTGCCCTACGCGCCCGACGACCGGGCCCGATCCGTCCGCGTGTTCCGCGACCGGTTCCGCCGCGCCTACGACAGCGAGCCTGATGCCTTTGCGGCCCTCGGCTACGACGCGATGCGCCTGGTGATCGAAGCGCTGCGCCGCGCGGGTGCGGGCGACGCGGACCGGGTGGCCGAGGCTCTGGCTGCCGTACGCCGCTTCGACGGGGTGACCGGCCGGATCACGTTCGACGGACCGGGTACGCCGCGTAAGGACGTCGTGATCGTCCGTCTCCGCGGCGGCCGCGCGGTCTTCCATGCGAGGATCAACCCGTAGATGTTCGCCGACGTGGCGCTGAACGCGCCGCTGCGGGCCGGGGACCGGGCGTTCACCTTCGCCGTGCCGGAAGCGCTCGCGCCGGTGATCGCGGTGGGGCTGCCGGTGCGCGTGCCGTTCGGGAGGCAGGCCGCCACGGGCTTCGTCGTCTCCCTCCGGGAGGAGAGCCCGCGGCAGGCCCGCGCCCTCAGCGGCATCGACGAGCGCGTCCCGCCCCTGCCGCAGGACCTCATCGCCCTGGCCTCCTGGATGGCCGACTACTACGTCTGCTCCGTGGGGGAGGCGCTGTGGGCGATGATCCCGCCGATCGCGGCCGCGGGGCGCAAACGGGCGGCCGCGGGCGATGCCGCCGAGCCCGTCCATGCGGCTGCGCCCGCCGATCCCGGCGGCGAGGCCTCCCTAGGCGTGGCGGCGATGCTGGAACGTGAGGGCGCGCGCATCGCGCTGCTGGCCGACGCGGAGCGCTTCACCGGGTACCGTGACGCGCTGCGCTGGCTCGAGCGGCAGGACCGCGACGCGATCTTCCTCGTGCCGGAGGTGGTGCAGGCCGAGGCGCTGGCGGCATGGATCGCCCGGCACTCGGCGCTGCCGTACGCGGTGCTGCACGGCGGGATCGCCGACGCGGTGCGCTGGCGACTCTTCCGGCGGATCCTGGGCGGCGAGGTGCGGATCGTGGTCGGGACACGGTCCGCGGTGTTCGCGCCGGTGCGGCGCCTCGGGCTGATCGTCATCGACCATGAGGAGGATGCCTCGTATAAGGAAGAGCGCAGCCCCCGG
>DASUAK010000081.1:0-18793 GCA_035763845.1 bacterium
CTTCGCGCTGGAGGATCAGGCTGAGCTCTTCCTTGATGAACTCCTTGACCTTCTCGGCCCGGTGGGTCATCGCATCTCCATCTCCACGCCGGTGACCACCATCTCGGTCTCCCGCTGCACGACGTCCAGCACGCGGGAGAGGACGGCGTTGGCGTGGGCGGTCCGGCCGCTGACGCAGCTCACCCCCACCCCGGCATGGCGCCAGCTGTCCTGGTGATCCACCTCGGCCGCAGACACGTTGAACTCGTTGTGCAGCCGGTCGAGCAGGCTCTTCAGGAGCCGGCGCTTGTCCTTGAGGCTGTGGCTGCCGGGCAGGCTGAGTTCGACGCGCAGCACGCCGACGATCATGATCCCTCGGGGCCGCGGCGGGACGGCGCAACCGCCCTCCGCCGCGGCGGGCTTACGCGGGCTCCTCCCGGATCTCGAAGGCCTCGAGCACGTCTCCGATCTTCACGTCGTTGAAGCGCTCCAGGCCGATGCCGCACTCGAACCCCTCGGTGACCTCGCGCACGTCGTCCTTGAAGCGCCGCAGCGAGGCGATCTTGCCCTCGTGCACGACCACGCCGTCGCGGATGACGCGCATCGTCGCCGACCGGGGGATGGTGCCCTGCACGACGTAGCACCCGGCGATGGTTCCCACCTTGGAGATCGTGAACGTCTGGCGGATCTCCGCCTGGCCGAGCGAGACCTCGCGCTTCTTGGGCGCCAGGAAGCCGCGCAGCCGGGCCCGGACGTCGTCGATCGCCTCGTAGATCACGCGGTAGGTCAGGATGTCGATCTGCTCCTGCTCCGCCAGCTTGCGCACCTGCGGCTCCGGCCGGACGTTGAACCCGATGATCACGGCGCGGCTCGCCACGGCCAGCATCACGTCGGACTCGGTAACGTTGCCCACCCCGGTGTGCAGGATGGACAGCCCCACCTCCGGCGTGGCCAGCCGGCCGAGCGAGGTCGCGAGGGCCTCGATCGAGCCGTGGACGTCGGCCTTGACGATGAGGCGCAGCTCCTTCGGACCTTCCGGCGTCCCCGTCTCTTCCTGGCCGGCGGGGCGTGCCACGGCCGTCTCCGCGGCCCGGCGGCGCTCGCGGCGTTCTTCCGCCACGGCCTTGGCCAGGCGGTCGTCGCGTACGACTTCGAGGAGATCGCCGGCGCTGGGGATGGTGTCCAGCCCCACGACCTCCACGGCCGTGGAGGGGCCGGCTTCCTGCAGCCGCTCGCCGCGGCCGCCCACCATCCAGCGGACGCGGCCGTAGGCCTCGCCGGCCACGACGGCGTCCCCCGCGCGCAGCGTGCCTTCCTGCACCAGCACCGTGGCCACGGGACCGCGGCCCTTGTCGAGGTTCGCCTCGAGGATGGTGCCCTTGGCCGGCCGCTTGGGGTTCGCCCGCAGCTCCTGCAGGTCGGCCACGAGCAGGATCATCTCGAGCAGCTCCTTAACCCCCTGCTTCGTGCGGGCCGAGACCGGCACGGTCACCGTCTCCCCGCCCCAGTCTTCCGGGACGAGGCCCAGGTCCGACAGCTGCTGCTTCACCCGGTCGGGGTTGGCCTGCCCCAGGTCCACTTTGTTGAGGGCGACGATGACCGGCACCTTCGCCGCCCGGGCGTGGTTCAACGCCTCGATCGTCTGGGGCATGACGCCGTCGTCCGCGGCGACGACCAGCACGGCGATGTCCGTGACCTGGGCGCCGCGCGCCCGCAGGGTCGTGAACGCCTCGTGGCCCGGGGTGTCGACGAAGACGATGCGCTTGCCGTCCACCTCCACCGCCGAGGCCCCGATGTGCTGGGTGATGCCGCCGAACTCCTTCGCCGCCACCTCGGTCTGCCGGATCGCGTCCAGCAGCGACGTCTTGCCGTGGTCGACGTGGCCCATGATGGTAACGACCGGTGCGCGAGCCGACGACTCGGCGTCGTGCACGACCTCGAGCCGCTTGGGCGCGCCCTCGGCCGCGGCGGCGGCGCCGGGCCGGCTGACGGACGAGCCGAACGCCTCTGCCGCCTTGGTCGCGGCCTCGAGCGGGATCTGCTGGTTGATACCGGCCAGCATCCCCTGCTCCAGCAGCTTCTTCACGACCTCGCCGCCGGGCAGCTCCAGCTTCGCCGCCAGCTCGCCGACGGTGAGAGGGCCCGAGAGCTCGATCTGCGCGGGGACCTTGGGCGGCGCAGCCACCGGCTGCGGCGGGGGCGGCGGAGGGATGAAGCGCTCCTTCTTCTTCGGAAACTCGCGCTGGACCGCCGGGGCGGGCGCGGCGCCCGGAGCCGGGGCCGGCGTCGGTCCGGCGGGCGGCACGGGAGGCGCGGCCGGCCGGGGGGCGGGAGCGCGCGGGGCCTCGCGCCGCGGCGGCGCGGGACGCGCGCCCGGCCTGCCCGGCATCGACGGACCACCGGGTCGCTGACCGGGACGCTGATCGCGCGGCATCGCGGGCGGCTGCCCAGGCCTCACCGCCGGACGTACGCCGGGCGCGGGGGCCGGGGCGGCTCTCTTCGGCTCTTCGGTGACCGCCGGCCTGAGTCTGGCCGGCGCGGGCTCCGCCTTGGGCGCTTCCACGGCCGGAGACGCGGCGGGAGCCTGCGCCGCGGGAGCGGCGGGAGCCGCCGCGGCCGGGCTTTCTACCGGGGCCTCGACAGGCGGGGGAGGCGGCAGCACGATCTTGCGCATCCCCAGGATCCGCTCGCCGGTCGGCGTCTTGGCCACGCGTACGGGACCCGCGGGCGCCGGCGGCTGCGGGGCCGCCTTGGCTTTGATCTGGCGGCGCACCCGATCCACCGTGGAGTCGTCGAGGGTGCTGCTGTGACTCTTGACCTGGATCTTCATGCCGGCCAGGACGTCCATGACGGCCTTGCTCGACAGCCCCAGGTCCCTGGCCAGCTCATGCACTCGCATCAGTGTCACGATCCTCCTGTCGACCTACCGGCGTCCCGCGGCCACCAGCGCCGCGGCCCGGACCAGCTCCTCGCTCAGCTCCGGGCTCACCGGCGCTTCCAGCGCGTGCGGCAGCCGTCCTCCGCGGACCCCGCGCTCGATGCACGGAGCCTCGGGGCACACGTACGCACCGCGCCCCGACACCTTGCCCGTCAGATCCACCTGCACCGTGCCCGCCGGCGTGCGCACCACGCGGATCAGCTCCCGCTTCGGCCGCGCCCGCCCGCAGGCGACGCAGGACCGCTGCGGGATCTTCCGGACCTTAGCCATCACGCTCGGTTTCGACGAGGGCCTCGCCCCTGGGCGCCTCGTCGCCGGTCTCGGGTCCGTCCGCCGCCGTCCCGTTGCTCGAGGCCTCGGCCACGGCGACGGGAGCCTCCTCGGCCCCGCCCGAAGCGTCCCCGGCGCGTGCCTCCTCGGCGGGCGCTTCCGCGGCGGCCTCAGCGGCGGGGGCTTCGGCCGGGACGGCAGGCTCCGCCGGCGCGCCGCCCTGATCCTCAGGCAGATCGACGAACAGCTTCTTCGCCTCGATCTCCTTGATCTGTGTCTCGCTCTTGATGTCGATCCGCCAGCCGGTCAACTTCGCCGCCAGGCGCGCGTTCTGGCCCTCGCGCCCGATCGCCAGCGAGAGCTGGTTGTCCGGTACGATGACCAGGGCCGTCTTCGTTTCCTCGTCGATCTCCACACGGGTGACCTTCGCCGGGCTCAGCGCCCCGGCCACGAACAGCGACTGCTCGGGGTTCCAGGGGACGATGTCGATCTTCTCCCCCTTGAGCTCGTCCACGATGGCCTGGACGCGCGTCCCCTTGGGACCCACGCAGGCGCCCACGGCGTCCACGTTCTTGTCGCGCGAGGCCACGGCGAACTTGCTGCGCGCGCCGGCCTCGCGGGCGATCGCCTTGATCTCCACGATCCCTTCGTAGATCTCCGGCACCTCGAGCTCGAAGAGCCGCTTCAGAAGGCCCGGGTGGGTGCGGGAGACGACGATCTGCGGCCCCCGCGTACCCTGGCGCACCTCGACGACGTACGCCTTGATGCGCTCGCTCTGGCGGTAGCTCTCCCGCGGGATCTGCTCCGTGGGCGGCAGCACCGCCTCGATACGGCCCAGATCGAGGTAGACGTTCTTGCGCTCGATCCGCTGCACCGTGCCGGTGACGATGTCGCCCTCGCGGTCTCGAAACTCCTTGTAGACGAGGTCGCGCTCGGCCTCGCGCAGCCGCTGCACGACGACCTGTTTGGCCGTCTGCGCGGCGATGCGGCCGAAGTCCCGCGGGGTGACCTCGATCTCGACCATCTCGCCGACCTGCGCCGTGGGGTCCCACTCGCGGACCTCCTCCAGCGCGATCTGCGTGGCCTCATCCTCCACCGACTCCACGACAGTGCGGATCTGGTACGCCCGCATCTCGCCGCTGTCGTGGTCGACCTCGATGCGCATGTTCTGCGCGGAGGCGCCGTAGTTCTTCTTGTAGGCGGAGAGCAGCGCGGCCTCGATGGCCTCGATGATGACCTGTTTGCTGATGCCCTTCTCTTCCTCGAGCTGCTCGAGCGCCTTCATGAGCTCTACGTTCATCGGTCCACCTCGCTCCTGCGCGGCCGGTTCAGATCGGCGCGCAGGTCTTCCGGATCCACCACCAGGTGCGCGCGCTGGATCGCCGCCTTGGGGATCTGCACCTGGCGGTCCTCCAGCTGCAGCACGACCGCATCGCCTACCACGCCCAGGACCGTGCCCCGGAACCGGCGCTGCCCGTTGATGGCCTCCTGGGTCTGGATCTCCGCGCGCCGTCCGGCGAAGCGCCGGTACTCGGCGTCGCTGCGCAGCGGCCGGTCCAGACCCGGCGAGGAGACCTCGAGCGTATAGGCGTGCGGGAAGAGATCGTACAGGTCGAGCTGCCGGCTGAGCTGCTCGCTCACGCGGGCGCACTCCTCCACCGTGATACCGCCGTCCGGCCGGTCCATCAGCACGCGCAGCACCGTGCCCTGCGCCTCGCCGTGGATCTGCACGTCCACCGTCTCCAGGCCCATGCGCGCCGCGATCGGCGCCACCAGCTCTTCCACCTGTGTCGCGATCTCCTGTCGTAGCATCTCGTCCATAAAAAAGAGTGGGCCCCAATTCCTCCCACTCACTCCGCTTCCGACCGGAAGCGCCGTTGATAGAAACCATGTCGCGCGTTGCACGCGACATGGGAGAGTATAACACGCGCGCCGGGGGATGGCAACCGAGGGTGTGCGGGGCTCCCCGGAGAACACCCCTACTCCTGGAGGGATCCCCATGCAGATCCGCATCGAGCAGGCCCCCTCGCACGCCGGGCACGAGGTCGAGATCCGGGGCTGGCTGTACAACAAGCGCAGCAGCGGCAAGATCCACTTCCTCCTGATCCGGGACGGGACGGGGATCCTCCAGGCCGTGCTGGCGAAGCCGGAGGTGCCCGAGGCGGTGTTCGCCGAGGCGGACGCGCTCACGCAGGAGTCGTCGCTGATCGTGCGCGGGATGCTCCGCCAGGACCCACGGGCGCCGGGCGGCTGCGAGCTGAGCGTGGCGCACCTCACCGTCGTCCAGCGCGCCGAGCCTTACCCCATCACGCCGAAGGAGCACGGCGTGGAGTTCCTCATGGACCACCGGCACCTCTGGCTCCGCAGCCGGCGCCAGCACGCGGTGATGCGCATCCGCGCGGAGGTGATGCGGGGCTGCACCGATTTCCTCGACGCGGAGGGCTTCCTGCGGGTGGACACGCCCATCCTCACCCCGGCCTCGGTGGAAGGGACCACGACGCTGTTCGAGACCACCTACTTCGATCTCGGCCGCGCCTACCTCGCCCAGTCCGGCCAGCTCTACAACGAGGCGGCGGCGGCCGCCTTCGGCCGCGTCTACTGCTTCGGCCCCACCTTCCGCGCCGAGAAATCCAAGACGAGACGGCACCTCATCGAGTTCTGGATGCTGGAGCCAGAAGCCGCCTTCATGACGTTGGACGAGTACATGGTCCTGGCGGAGGAGATGGTGAGCGCCGTGGTGGCGCGGGTGCTGGAGCGGCGCCGGCCGGAGCTCGAGGTGCTGGCGCGGGACATCAGCAAACTGGAGGCCGTGAAGCCGCCATTTCCCCGGATCTCATATGACGAAGCGATTGACCGGCTGACTAAGGCCGGTCATCCGGTGACATGGGGCGACGACTTCGGCGGCGACGAGGAGACCGTCATCTCCAGCGCCTTCGATCGCCCGGTCTTCGTGCACCGGTATCCCGCCCCGATCAAGGCGTTCTACATGCAGCCCGACCCCGAGCGTCCCGAGGTGGTCCTCGGCGCCGACCTGCTGGCCCCCGAGGGATACGGGGAGATCATCGGCGGCGGGCAGCGCATCCACGACCCCGCGCTGCTCGAGCGGCGCCTGGAGGAGCACCACCTGCCCAGGGACGTGTACCGCTGGTACCTCGACCTGCGCCGCTACGGCAGCGTACCGCACTCCGGCTTCGGGATCGGCATCGAGCGCACCGTGGCCTGGATCGCGGGGATCGAACACGTGCGCGAGGCGATCCCGTTCCCGCGGCTGCTGAACCGGTTGTATCCATGAGCCCGGCGGCGAGCGCCGCCGCTAGTCCATCGTGCGGAGCGCCGCCAGCACTTCCGCGCTGTGGCCCTGCACCTTTACGTTGGGGAAGACCTTCGCGATGCGGCCCTTCTCGTCGATGAGGAAGGTCGTGCGGGCCACGCCCATGTAGCGGCGGCCCATCATGTTCTTCTCGATCCACACGCCGTAGGCTTCGGCCGCCTCGTGCTCCGTGTCGGCCAGCAGCGGGTGCGGGATGCCGAGCTTCGCCTTCCACTTCTTGTGGGACTCCACGCTGTCCGGGCTCACACCCAGGACGGCGACGTTCAGCTTCAGATAGGCCGCGTAATCGTCACGGAACGCGGTGGCTTCGATCGTTCAACCCGGGGTGTCGTCCCGGACATAGAACCAGAGCACTACCTTCCGGCCCTTGAGGTCGGCGAGCCGGACCGTCGCGCCGGTCTCATCCGGGAGCGTGAACGCGGGAGCCTGTCGGCCCTCGGTGACCACGGACAGATGAGTTCGGCCACGGCCGCGCGAATCCCCTCTTCGCCATGGCCCACCCTTCTCAGACCGCGCTCATCTTCGACCTGGACAATACGCTGATCCATTCCACCATCGACTTCATGGGCACGCGGCACCGGTTGATCGACGTGCTCGAAGGCGCGGGCGCGGCGCCCGCGCCGCGCGAGGTGCTGCTCCGGGAGCCCATCCCGCACCTGGTCGCCATCGGGGAGGCGGCCGGCGAGGCACTCGGACGGGCGATGTGGGAGATCGTGGCCGAAGCGGAAGCATCCGGCATCCGCGACGCCGGGCTGGTGGAGCACGCCGTGGAGGTCCTGCGGGAGCTGCGGGCCCGGGGCTACCACCTGGCGGTCCTGACGAACAACGCCGGCACCGGGGTGCAGCCGAAGCTGCAGGAACTGGGCCTGGGAGGGTTCTTCGACGTCGTGGCCACACGCTCGGACGTCCCCGCCCTGAAGCCGTCCCCTGAGGGAGTGCGCTATGTCCTGCGCCGCATGCACGCGGCGCGACACGCGTTCGTCATCGGGGACGCCTGGATCGACGGGCGGGCCGCGGAGGAGGCCGGCGCCCGGTTCATCGGCTTCGGGGAGCGTCAGGCGGCGGCGCTGGAGCGCGGGGTGCGCCCGTGGGCGTGGATCACGGATCTGCGGGAGCTGCTGGACCTCGATCTCACCAGAGATAGCTGAACTTGGCGGCGAACCGGCGCTCCATCTCCTCGCGGTGCAGATCGTAGACCGGGCACTCCCGCATGCGGCAGACCTGCAGGGCGTGGTTGCAGTAGGCGTCGGGCAGCTCCCAGCAGCGCTTGTTGGCGAAGTAGGCCGCGCAGACGCCCTTCTTGGGCAGGTGGCGCGTGAGCTCCTCGAGCGAGAGCTGCGGTTCAGGCTCGGGCTGAGGCACGTCCCGCACCAGCTTGAGGATCGGCTTGATGGGCTCATCCAGCCGGGTGGGCGCGGGAGGACGAATCGGCGCGGGGGGACGGGTCGCCGCAGGCGGATCGGCCGGGGGCTTCGCGGGAAGGGTCCCGGCCTGTTGGGTGGGGGGCTTGGGCGCGGCGGCCGGCTTCATGGGCGCCGGCGGCTCGGGCGTGGCAGCCCCGTTGGTGAAGTCGGCGAGCTCGGCCCCGGCGTCCTGGATGAACGCCCTAAGGCCGCGCCGCAGCTCCTCGCGCTCTTTCTTCAAGCTTCATGACCTCCCGGGCGAGCTCCATGTACTCCTGGGCGCCGCGGCTGTGGGGATTGTGGATGAACAGCGGCACCCCGACCATCGACGACTCGACCAGCTTGATGTTGAAGTGCACCGTTGTCTGGAAGACCGCCTCACCGAAGAAGTCCTTGATCCCCTGCACGATCTCCTTGCTGATGTTCGTCCGGGAGTCGTACATCGTCGGCAGCACGCCGAGGATCTCGACGCTGTGGCCGACCTCCTCCCGCACCATCTTCAGCGTGCGCAGCAGCTGCCGCATCCCCAGCAGCGCGTAGTAGTGGGTTTGGATCGGGATGATGATGCCGTCCGCCGCGACGAGGGAGTTCAGGGTCAGCAGGCCGAGGCTGGGCGGCGTATCGATGATGATGTAGGCGTACTGGTCGCGGACCGGTCCCATCCGCTTCCGCAGCGCCCGTTCCCGCCCCAGCCGCGGGGCCAGCTCCAGCTCCGCCGCAGCAAGGTCGATCGAGGAGGGCGCGATGACCAGGTTGGGGACGGTGGTGGGTACGATGACGTCCAGCAGCCCCGTCCCGTCGCCGTCGTCCCGGTCGCCGTCCACCAGCACGTGGTAGATGGTCCGATGCAGCCCGGCGGGGTCCACCCCCAGGCTCACCGTGGCGTTGGCCTGGGGGTCCATGTCGATGACGAGCGTCCGTCGGCCGCTGCTGGCAAGGCAGGCCGCCAGGTTCACGGCGGTGGTGGTCTTCGCGCATCCGCCCTTCTGGTTGACCAGGGCGACGATGCGCGCGGCGTCTGGTAGTGTCACGTTGTCTGCTCCGTTGATGCTGCGGCGATGCTCAACTGCCCGCGAACCAGCCCAGCCGGCGCTCGACGGCATCCAGCACGGCTTCCGCCGCAGCTTCTTCGATCGGCCCGGACCGGCTGAGCGCGCTGCCGATCAGGTGCTCCACCTTGCCCTCCGTCTCCAGCAGGACCGAAGCGACGACCGCCTGCCCCGCGACGAGGCTCTGGACGGCGATCTGCTCGAGCACCCAGCGCGTCTGCCCGGGGGCGACCTGGCGAACCGCGTCAAGCGCCGCCTCGGCCGCCGCCTGGACGATCTGCGACTCCCCCGCCGGCCGGTCGGCCCGGCCGATCACCCCGCCGCCGTCGAAACCGAGGGTGACCGCCGCAGCCACGCGTCCGAGGGTACGCTCCACGCGAACCCCCGCCACCCGCAGCCGTCCCACGGCCCGCACCGCCATAGCGTGTCGAGCGCGCGGCGCGCGCCTGGGGGGGGCAGGCGCCTGTCCGGCGTCTCGTTCGGTTGCGTGTTCGACCCATTCCGGAGGTTTTCCTCTTTGGCGCAAAAAGTGCTAAAATTACATTTACTCTCGGCTGCTCTCGGTGCGGCACCACAACGGCACACTACGCCAAGGGAGGCGTACAGATGCGGGTCACAGTCAGTGTGATCAAGGCCGACATCGGCGCGATCGGCGGCCACACGGTGCCCAGCGCCGAGACGCTGGCGGTGGTGCGCGAGCGCGTGCTGCGCGAGCGCGGGCGGCTGTTGATCGACGCCTTCGTCTGCAACACGGGCGACGATATCGGGATCATCATGTCCCACGCGAGAGGCACGGACAACCCCGACATCCACCAGCTGGCCTGGGAGGCCTTCCTGGCCGCCACGGACAAGGCCAAGGCGCAGGGGCTGTACGGCGCGGGCCAGGATCTCTTGAAGGAAGCGTTCTCCGGCAACGTGCGCGGTCTGGGGCCCGGCAGCGCCGAGATCGAGTTCGACGAGCGGCCCAGCGAAGCGCTGATGGTGCTGCTCGGCGATAAGTGCGGCCCGGGGGCGTTCAACCTCGCCCTCTACCTCGCCTTCGCCGACCCGATGTACTCGCCGGGGCTGATGCTCTCCGAAGGGCTGCACCAGGGCTTCACCTTCCACATCATGGACATGGACCATACCGAGGGCGACCGAGTGATCGTCCTCGAAGCGCCGGACCGGCTTTACGACATCGCCGCGCTGCTGCGGGACACCAACCGGTACGCGGTCGAGGCGATCTGGTCGCGCACGTACGCGACGGAGCAGGCCGTGGCCGTGGGGACCACCCGGCTGCGCAACATCGCCGGGCGCTACGTCGGGAAGGACGATCCGCCCGCGGTCGTCCGCACGCAGAAGATCTTTCCCGCGACCGAAGAGTTCGGGCCCGCCTTCGCGGTGGGACCCTTCGTCGGCGGCGACACGCGCGGCAGCCACAACCTGCCGCTGATGCCGGTGCCGATGAACACCATGGCCTCCACGTTCTTCTGCGTGCCGATGGTCTCCGCGCTGGGCTTCTCCATGCATGAGGGACGGTTCGCGGGCCCGGTGGACCTCTTCGCCGACCCGTTCTGGAGCCGCCTGCGGGAGCGCGTCGCGGAGAAGGCGATCGAGATGCGCCGCCAGGGCTTCTTCGAGCCCGCCATGCTGCCGATGTCCGAGCTGGAGTACGGGGGCATCGTCTCGCGGCTGCGCAAGCTCGACGACCAGTGGTCGATCCGCACCAACGGCGCCCACGACGGCGTCACGCCTTCCGAGGTGGAGGCCATCGTGCACGGAGATGACCCGGACTAGCGGGACACCAGTCACGGCACCGAAGAAGCGAAGAAGGGAACAGGATCGTCCTGTTCCCTTCTTCGCTTCTCAGCGATGCTGCCCGCTCAGTGATCCGGCGGCCCGTTCCGGGGGCCCTTCGTTCCCACGGCGTCCAGACGCCGCACGAGCCGGGGCAGGTATCTGGGGAGCAGGGCGCCGACGATCACGAACAGCGCCAGAAGACCCAGGACGAGATAGACGACGCCGAGCTCATTCACCCTGATCACCCCGCCGAAGGGGTTTCCCGCTCTGCCCCGCTGAACCCTCCGGCCCTCCGTACGTCCGGCGCACGAAGGCGCGGGCTTCCTCGGCGCTGCCCACCGCACCCTCGAGCTGGGCGTCGGTCACGGCCTCGAGGATCTCCTTGAACCTGGGGCCCGGCCGGTAGCCCATCGCGATGAGATCCTCGCCGGTGAGCAGCCGCGGGGGCGCGGGGTGCCGGCGGCGCAGCTCGTCCCGGGCCTGCAGGGCCCAGGTGTAGATGGTCAGGTCGCGGTGGCTGGCGAGGCAGTCGGCCCGGTGCAGCTCGAGGTGGTCGTCCGCGTCCTCGCGCAGGAGGAAGCGCGCCGCCTTCGCCGGCCGCATCTGCGGCAGGTCCTTGATCCGCAGGTGCTCCCGCACGAGGGCGGCGACGCGGTCGGTCTCCTGGGTCGAGCAGCGCAGCCGCGCGCAGACCGCTTCCGCCATCCGCGCCCCCACCTCGTCGTGGTCGTTGAAGCGGATGCGGTCCGTCACCGTCATCGTCCGTGGCTTGCCCACGTCATGCAGCAGGACGGCCAGGGCGAGCGCCGGACGGGGATCGCGCAGCTGCTCCAGGGCCAGTACGGTGTGGGTGAAGACGTCGCCCTCGGGATGGAACTCGGGCGGCTGCGGCACGCCGGCGGTGGCGTCCACTTCGGGCAGCACCGCGGCGAGCAGGCCGCTCTCCCGCAGCAGGACCACGCCCCGCCCCCGCCCCGCACTGACCAGCAGCCGGATGAGCTCGTCGCGGATGCGCTCCGCGCTCACCCCTCCGATCGCGCCGGCGTGCGCGCGCACGGCGTCGAAGGTGGGCCCGTCGATCTCGAAGTCCAGCTCGGCGGCCAGGCGGACCGCGCGCAGCATGCGCAGGCGGTCCTCGGCGAAGCGCTGCGCCGGATCGCCGATGGTGCGGATCCGCCGGGCGGCGATGTCCGCGCGCCCGCCGACGTGGTCGATCGTCTCCCCGCGGAGGGGATCGTGCAGCAGCCCGTTGACGGTGAAGTCTCGTCGACGGACGTCGGAGGCGGCATCGGCGAACTGTACGCTACTCGGCCGACGTCCGTCCAGGTATGGCCCTTCCGTCCGGAACGTTGACACCTCGTAGTGCGAGCCTGCGTAGGGCACAACGACGACGCCGAACTGCGCGCCTACCAGCAGCGCGCGGGGGAACAGGGCAGCGACCTCGTCCGGCGGCGCGTCGGTGACGACGTCGTAGTCGTGCGGCTCGCGGCCCATCTCCAGATCGCGTACGCAGCCCCCGACCCAGTACGCCTGCCGGCCCCGGGCGCGGAGGATGCGCACGACGTCGACCGCACCCTCCCGCAGCGCGCTCACCGGCGGTCCTCTCTCAGCGCCGCCCGGCCCGCGCCGCCAGGCGCCGGCGGGCCTGCTCCCGCGCCTCCTGCAGCTGCGCGTCGCGCGGGGACTGGATGGATGCGAAGGACATCGGCAGAACCACGGTGGGCACGAGCCCCGCGCCCTCGATCATCCGCCCGCCCCGCGTGTAGTAGCGGGCCGTCGTCACCCGGATGCCCCAGCCCCGGGGCAGCGGCGGGATGGAGACGCTCTGCACCGTCGCCTTGCCGAACGTCTTCGTGCCCACGAGCGGCGCGCCGGCGTCCTGGAGCGCGCCGGCGACGATCTCCCCCGCGCTCGCCGTGAAGAAGTCCACGAGGACGACGACGGGCCCGGCGAAGCGCTGCACGGCCTGCACCGGGAGCTCGACGGCTCCATCGCGGCTCTCTTCCTTCGCCACCGCGCCGTCGCTGAGAAAATAGCTGGCCACGCCCACCGACTCCTCCACGAGCCCCCCGGTGTTCTGGCGGAGGTCGAGCACGATCGCCGCGGCCCCCTGCTCCTGCAGCGCGGCCAGGGCGCGCCCGACGTCCCGCGCCGACCGCTCGCTGAACTCCAGCAGGCGCACGTAGCCGATCCGGGGTTCGAGGAGGGACGAGCGGGTCGGGTTCTCGCGCACCGCCTCGCGGGTCAGGCTGAGCTGCAGCGTGGAGCCGCCGCGCTGGATGACGAGGCTGACCGTCGAGCCGGGCCGGCCGTGCAGAAAGTCCAGGACGGTGTCGGGCGTGCGGCCGGCAGTGGAGCGCCCGTTGATCTCGAGGAGGGCGTCTCCGGGCACGATCCCCGCGCGGGCGGCGGGGCCGCCCGGCGTGACGTCGCTGACGATCGTCCCGCCGCCGGCGGCGTCAACCTGCGCCCCGATCCCGCCGTGCTCGCCGCGCAGGTCCTCCATGTACGCGGCGAACTGCGCGGGAACGAAGACGGCGGCGAGCGGGTCGCCGAGGTCCTGGATCATCGCCCGCAGGACCGCGGACAGCGCCGTCTCTCCCTGGCGCGGACCGAGGCTGCGGGCCACCGCGGAGGCGTAGGCGGCCACGGCGTCGAGGTCGGCGGACTCTTCGCCGGTCAGGACCGGGGGGAGACCGACCGCCGGGTCGGCGGCGTGGAGCTGCGATGCGGACAGCATCCGGCCGAGCATCGTCTGCGGAGCGGGCAGGCGGAGGGCGTACTCACGGACAAAGCGGTAGGCCTCGCGGACGAGGTCGGCGTCCCCCCCATCCCGCGCCGCGCCGCCGGGCGCGGCCGCCAGCACCAGGACCAGAGCGAGCACGAGCGCGGCTCGCATCGGCGGGCCGCTCAGGCCCTGGCCGCGGCGGCGGTCCGGACGTGGGTGATGACGCCGCCCCCGACCACGTGCTCTCCGTCGTAGAGGGCGACGGCCTGCCCGGGGGACGCGGCGCGCTGCGGGGCATCGAACCGCACGACCGCATCGGTCAGGTCGGCGCCCGCCGTCACCGCGGCCGGGACGTCGGCGGCGGCGTGACGGACGCGCGCCGTGAGGCGCGCCGTGCCGCCGGGGGCCGGCGGGACGATCCAGTTCATGGCGGAGGCGGTCAGTTCGCGGCACAGCAGGACGTCCTCGCCCCCCACGATCACCGCGTTGCGTTCCGGGTCGATGGCCACGACGTACAGCGGAGCGCCGGAGGCCACGCCGAGGCCGCGGCGCTGCCCGACGGTGTACCGGGCGATGCCCTGATGCGTCCCGACCTCGCGGCCGTCCGTGTCGAGGATCGGACCCGGGCGCAGCGCCTCGGGGCGGAAGCGCGCTACGACGTCGGTGTACGAGCCGCGGGGGACGAAGCAGATCTCCTGGCTGTCGGGTTTGTCCGCCACGGGCAGGCCGAGCTCGCGCGCCAGGCGGCGGACCTCGTCCTTGCCATAATCTCCGATCGGGAGGCGGATCCGGCCGAGCTGGCTCTGCGTCAGGCCGTAGAGGACGTATGATTGGTCCTTGCGCGGGTCGCGGCCACGGAGGAGGCGGTAACGGCCGGACGGGGCGTCGAACGCGACGCGCGCGTAGTGGCCGGTGGCCACGCCGTCCAGGCCGAGGGCGGCGACCTTGTCCAGCAGCAGCGAGAACTTGATGGACTGGTTGCAGGCGATGCAGGGGTTGGGGGTCCGTCCCTGCGCGTAGGCGTCGACGAAGTAGCCGATCACCGCGGACTCGAACTCCTCGCGGAGGTTCAGCACGTAGTGCCGGATACCGAGATGGCGCGCCACGGCCCGCGCGTCCTCCACCGCGGAGACCCCGCAGCAGGCGCGGAAGGCGTCGTCCGGCTCGGGCAGCCAGTCCGGCCAGAGGTTCATCGTGATGCCGACAACATCGTGGCCCTCGGCCGCCAGCAAGGCCGCGGCGACGGCGCTGTCCACGCCGCCGCTCATCGCAACCGCCCACCTGTCCATGCGCTCCATCATAGCAATCCCGGGCTCAGGCCGCCTAGGCTCGCTCAGCGTCCCCCATAGCGCTTGATACCCGCCCACCAGCGCCGCAGCCGCTCCCGGATCTCGGCTTCGAAGCCGTGCTCGGTCGGCTCATAGTAGATCCGGTCCTTGACGTTGTCGGGGACGTACTGCTGGGGGACGAAGCCCTCCGGAAAGTCGTGCGCGTACTTGTATCCCGCGCCGTAGCCCAGCTGCCGCGCCGCCTGCGGGTGGCTGCTGTCGCGGAGGTGAGGCGGCACGGGATCGGCCCGCTCCTCGGCGACGGCCCGGCGGGCCGCCCCGATCGCCCGCACGACAGCGTTGCTCTTCGGCGCGGTGGCGATGTAGATCGCCGCCTCCGTCATCGGGATCTGCGCTTCGGGCAGGCCCACGAACTCGACGGCGTGGGCGGCGGCGGTGGCCACCAGCAGGGCCATGGGGTCGGCCATCCCCACGTCCTCGGCGGCGTGGACGACCATGCGCCGCGCGATGAACCGCGGATCCTCTCCCGCCTCGAGCATCCGCATCAGCCAGTACACCGCGGCGTCGGGGTCGGAGCCCCGCATGCTCTTGATGAAGGCCGAGATGTGGTCGTAGTGGGCGTCTCCGGCCCGATCGTAACGGAGCGCCCGGCGTTGCGTGGCCTCCTCGATCGTCCGGACGGTGACGCGCCGCACCTCCCCCTCCGGCGCGCCCAGGACGGCGAGCTCGAGCGTGTTGAGCGCGGTCCGCGCATCACCGCTGCTGAGGGTCACCAGATGGGCCAGCGCCTCCTCGTCCAGCTGCGCGCTGAACCGCCCCAGGCCGCGCTCCGGGTCGGCCAGGGCCCGCGCGATGATCGTCCGGATGTCGTCGTCGGTGAGCGGCTCGAGCCGGTAGACGCGCGAGCGCGAGACCAGCGTGGCGTTCACCTCGAAGAAAGGGTTCTCCGTCGTCGCGCCGATCAGCACGACCGTCCCCTCCTCGACGTGGGGCAGCAGCACGTCCTGCTGGGCCTTGTTGAAGCGGTGGATCTCGTCGATGAAGAGGATGGTCCGCTGCCCGTGGAACCGCCGCCGGTCCGCGGCGCGCGCGATGACCTGCTTGAGATCGGCCACGCCGGCCGTCACGGCGTTCACGCGCTCGACGACCGCCTTCGTCGCCGCGGCGATGACGTGCGCCAGCGAGGTCTTCCCGGTGCCGGGAGGCCCGTAGAGGATCAGCGAGCTCAGCTCGTCGCGCTCGATGGCCCGCCGCAGCAGCCGCCCGGGGCCGACCAGGTCGTGCTGTCCGACGAACTCGTCCAGAGAGCGCGGCCGCATGCGGGCCGCCAGCGGAGAGGCAGCCGCCCGGCGGGAGGCATCCTCCTGATCGAACAGCGCCATGACACGATGGTAGCACGGAAACCCCTTGTGCTTGGCGGGTTTCCTCGCGCCGCAGGCAGGAAATTCAGGCCAGATGCGGTATTTCGAACGGCGGTATTCTCATTCTGGTACCGGGGAGGCACCCAATGGCGAAGGCCATGACCAAGTCGAAGATTGCCGACCACCTGGCCGGCAAGCTCGACGTGTCGAAGAAGCAGGCGACGACGTTCCTCGAGGAGCTTGCCAACCTGGCGTACAAAGAGGCGAAGAACACCTTCACCATGCCGGGCATCGGCAAGCTCGTGCTGGTGAACCGGAAGGCGCGGATGGGCCGCAACCCGCAGACGGGCCAGCCGATCCGCATCCCCGCCAAGCGGGTGGTCAAGTTCCGGGTCAGCAAGCAGGCCAAGGACGCCATCCTGGGCGGCCGTTAGCCGCTGAATCGATGGGGACCGGCGCTGCCGCCGGTCCCCGGTCCCTCAAACCCGCAGAACGTTTTCCGGCCGGGCGACACGCAGAAGGGGCCGGCGGATACCGGCCCCCTCTCGACATCGTCCCGCCGTGCCGTAAGGGTGTAGTCCCCGAACCTGCATCAGCAGGTGGGTGCCCTCCCAGCCGCCTCTGGACTCCTCATGCCTGCTGAGGCCCGCCATCTTCGGCCGGAGCGGGGCTCCCGTGGTCGTGCGTGTTGGATCGGGACTAGCATCCTCCACGCACACGGCAGGAACGCTTCGAGTTCATCTTACGTTTTGCCCCGCCGCCCCGCAAGCCCGAACATCACGGGGAGAGGCGCGTCGGCCCCCTGAAGAGGAACGTCGCCTCCCGCAGGTTCGGCAGGCCGAGCAGCACCATCAGCATCCGGGCCAGCCCCGCCCCGAATCCCCCGTGGGGCGGACAGCCGAAGCGGAAGAAGTCGAGGTAGAACTGGATGGGCTCCTGGTTCAGCCCCTTTTCCTTCGCCTGCCGGAGCAGCACGTCGTAGCGGTGCTCGCGCTGCGCCCCGGTCGTCACCTCGACGCCTTTCCAGAGGAGGTCGAAGCTCTTCGTGAGACGGGGCGCCTCCTCGTGCCGCATGTGGTAGAAGGGACGGACCTCCACGGGATAGTCGGTGACGAAGGCAAACTCGTGGCCGAACGCCTCCGCGGCGTGCTCGCCGATGAGCCGCTCCCCGGTGGGGTCGAGGTCGCCGCGGCGCTCCGGGGGCGGTGTGTGCCCCTTCCGCCGGACGATCTCCTGCGCCTCCGCCATCGGGATGCGGGGGAACGGCACCTCGGGCACCGTGACCTCCACACCGAATGTTTGGCGCACCGCCTCGCCGAACTGCGCGCTCACCCGCTCGAGGACGTAGCGCAGCCAGCGCTCCTCGGAGCGCATCACGTCCTCGTGCGAGGCGACCCAGGACATCTCCATGTCCAGTCCGGTGAACTCGGTGCTGTGGCGCGTGGTGAACGACGGGTCGGCGCGGAACACCGGGCCGATCTCGAAGACGCGGTCGAAGCCGGCCGCCATCGCCATCTGCTTGTAGAACTGCGGCGACTGCGCGAGGTAGGCCGGGCGGCCGAAGTACTCGAGGGAAAACAGCTCGGCGCCGCCTTCGCTGGGGCTGCCCATCAGCTTGGGCGAGTGGATCTCGAGGAAGCCCTCCCGCGTCCAGTACTCCCGCATCGCGTGCTCGGCCGCGGTTTGGACCCGGAAGATGAGGAGGTTCTCCGGCCGGCGGAGGTCGAGGTAGCGCCAGTTCGCCTGAACCTCGGGGTTGGGCTCGGTCGGGCCCGAGGGGTCCAGCGGGAGCAGCGGATCCGCCGCCGACTCCACCTGCAGGGCGCGGATCTGGATCTCCACGCCCCCCATCTTCACGACGGGGTTCTCGACGACGGTGCCCTCGACCGTCACCGAGGATTCCCGGGTCACGGCGGAGATGACCTGGTTCAGCGCCGCGCGGGCCTCCGACTTCTCGACAACGGCCTGAGCCGATCCGGTATGGTCGCGCAGGATGAGGAACTGCACGCGCTTCTGATCGCGGACGGCGTGCGCCCAAGCCTGCACGCGTACGTCGCGGCTGACGTGCGCGCGCAGGTCCTTGATGAGCGTTCTATCCACGGCTGACGCGCTCGCCGAGATAGCGCGCGACCTCTGTCAGGGCCACATCCGCCTGCTCCCCCGTCCGCATGTCGCGCACCCCCGCCTTCGAGGCGGCCAGCTCCTGCTCGCCGAGGATGACGGCGTAGCGGGCGCCCAGACGGTCCGCGCTCTTCATCTGGGCGCGGAGACCCCGCCCTTCCAGCTCGCCGACGGCATTGAGGCCGGCCGCGCGGAGGGTGTCCAGGAGGCGGAACCCGTCGAGGGCGGCGCCGTCGCCGGCGGTGACGACGAACGCGTCCAGCGCGGCGCGCGGGGCCGCGTCGGGGATGGTCAGCCCCTCCGCCTCGAGGACCACCAGCAGGCGCTCAAGCCCCAGCCCAAAGCCGACACCGGGCGTCGGAGGTCCGCCCAGATGCTCCGCGAGGCCGTCGTAGCGGCCCCCGCCGAGCATCGCGTTCTGCGCGCCGCCCAGGCGGCCCGAGTGGATCTCCACCGCGGTCCGGGTGTAGTAGTCGAGCCCGCGCACGATGTACGGATCCTCGACGTAGCGGATGCCGATCGCCTCGAACAGGGCCTTCACCCGG
>DASUAK010000082.1:0-4970 GCA_035763845.1 bacterium
AGGCCATGAGCTTGGCGTACGTGAGCACGTCGAGGGCCGTCCAGGTTTCCGGGCTGAAGCGCAGCAGCGCGAACTCGATCGGCAGCCGGCGCCTGTGGTCGGCGAGGAAGGCGTTCACGCCCTCGGCGTAGGCCTCGGCCGCGGCCCTGGCCGCTGCGTCCTGGAACGGCCACTCGGCCTCCGCCGCGCGGCGCAGCCCGAGCGTCCGCAGGAAGCGGTCCGTCTCGAGGGTCGTGTCGCCGAAGATCTCCGAGAGCCGCCCGCTCGCCGCGCGCCGGTTGAGCTCCATCTGCCACAGGCGGTCCTGCGCATGCACAAAGCCCTGCGCGAAGAAGAGGTCATGCTCGCTGCGGGCCTGGATGTGCGGGACGCCCCAGCGGTCGCGGATGACCTCCACCGGTTCCCGCAGGCCCGCCGCCTCCAGCGTGCCCTGCTCGAGCGGGAAGGCGCGCCGGACCAGATAGACGCCGAGCCCGCCCGCCGCGACCGCCGCGAGCAGGAGCAGGCTGAGGAGGAGGAGCAGGAGCCGCCGCATCGGAGCGTCCTTCGTGTCGACGGGGGCAACTCCTCGTCCGCGCGCGGGGCATGTTACACTCGTGCCGATGTCCGTGCTGCCATCCAACGCCAGGGTCTTCCGCGCCCCGCAGGTGCGCGCCGCGATCGTCTCGGTGGCCGCGGGCGTCGCCATCCTTGTGTTCAAGTTCGGCGCCTATGTCCTCACCGGGTCGGTGGCGATCCTGTCGGATGCGGCCGAGTCCGTCGTCAACGTCGTCGCCGCCAACGTCGCCCTGATCAGTCTCGTCGTCGCCGCGCGGCCCCCCGACGAGGGACACCAGTACGGCCACGGGAAGGCGGAGTACGTCAGCGGCGCCACCGAAGGGGCGATGATCTTCGTGGCCGGGGCATGGATCCTCGCCGCCGCCGGCGTCCGGCTGGTGAGCCCCCAGCCGCTGCGCAATCTCGACTGGGGTTTCGCCGTCCTCGGCGTGGCCACGGCCGCGAACTATCTCACGGCGCGCTTCCTCCTGCGCGTGTCCCGCGAGGCCCACTCCGTAGCCCTCGAGGCCGACGCCCGCCACCTGCTGGCCGACGTGCTCACGTCGGTCGGCGTCTTCGCCGGCCTGGGCCTGGCCTGGCTGGTCAACCAACCCAGGCTGGACGCGATCGTCGGCGGGCTCGTCGCCATCCACGTGCTCCGGCTCGGGGTCTCCGTGTACCTGCAGTCGGTGGGCGGACTGATGGACACGAGCCTCCCTCCGGCCGAGGAGGCAGCCGTCCGCAAGATCCTCGACGCCCACCAGACCGAGATCGTGGAGTATCACGCCCTGCGTTCCCGGAGGGCGGGGACGGCCCGCTTCCTGGATCTCCACCTGGTGCTGCACAGGACCCTCAGCGTCGGGGAAGCCCACGCGTTCTGCGACGACCTCGAAGGGCACGTCCAGGAAGTCCTCCCCGGCACGGATATCACGATCCACGTGGAGCCCTGCGGTCCCGACTGCCCCGTCTGCGCCCGGCGCACCGCCAAAACCCCTTGACCGCCGCCTAAAAGCCCCCTAGGATTTAGTCAACACTAATTTAGGCGGGGCTAAATGATGGACCTCACGAGACGGAACTTCCTCATCAAAGGGGCCGCCGGTATCGCCGCGACGGTGGCGGCCGTCCGCTCGGGCCGCGTGCCCGGGGTATCGGCCGCGCCGGGGCCGGATCACGTCGCTACCCACTCCACGCCGGCGCATGCGGGGAACCTCACGGTGGGTGAGGTGGACCTCAAGCGCCTGGGCTTCGATCCCTCCCGCTACCTCACCCAGTTCGACTGGGGGAAGACGGGCCGGCGGGCCGACGGCCGCACCGTGCGGGATTACACGGTCGTCGCCTCCGAGCGGGAGATCGAGATCGCCCCGGGCGTCTTCTTCCCGGCGTGGGTCTTCAACGGCACCGTGCCCGGGCCGACGCTGCGGGCGCGGGAAGGCGATCTCATGCGGGTCAAGCTGATCAACGCCAGCAAGCACCCGCACACCCTCCACTTCCATGGTTTCCACAAGGCGGAGATGGACGGCGTGCCGGGGATCGGCCGCGGCGACGTGCTCCCGGGCGAGAGCTTCACCTACGAGTTCGAGGCCGCCCCGTACGGGCTGCACCTGTACCACTGCCACTCCCTGCCGCTGAAGCGGCACATCCACAAGGGGCTGTACGGGACCTTCATCATCGACCCGCGCCAGGGGCGTCCCCCGGCCCGCGAGCTGGTCATGATGATGAATGCCTTCGACACCAACTTCGACAACGAGAACGAGGTCTACGCCGTCAACACGGTGGCGTTCCACTACGCGAAGCATCCGATCCCCGTGAAGAAGGGTGAGCTGGTGCGGATCTACCTGGTGAACATCACCGAGTTCGATCCGATCAACTCCGTCCACGTCCACGGCAACTTCTTCCACGTCTATCGCACGGGGACCAGCCTGCGGACCACTGAGTTCACGGACACGATCATGCTCTGCCAGGCCGAGCGGGCGGTCCTGGAGCTGCGCTTCCCCTACGCGGGCCGCTTCATGTTCCACGCGCACCAGACGGAGTTCACGGAGCTGGGCTGGATGGGCCTGTTCGAGGTGACCGACGATGTCGCGGTCTAGGTGGTTCTGGGGAATCCTGCCGCTGCTCCTCCTCGGGGGCCTCGTGTTCGCGCTCATCAGGCTCGGCCCGCTCGGAGTGTTTCAGGCGTCCTTCCCGCCCGTCGAGGAGCTGACCATCGACCGCGTCGCCCTGTCGCCCGGCCGGATCGCGGTTCACGTGACCAACGGCGGGCCCCAGCCGGTGGCCATCGCCCAGGTGCTGGTGGACGAGGCGTACTGGCAGTTCGTCATCGAGCCGGAGGCCACGGTGAGGCGGCTCGGCACGGCGACCATTACGCTGGACTATCCCTGGGTGGAAGGGGAGGCGCATCACCTCAAGCTGCTCACTTCCACCGGCACGGCGTTCGAGCACACCGTGGATGTGGCCACCGAGACGCCGCGGGTGGACGCCCGCTACCTGCTGACGTTCACGCTGCTCGGCGTCTACGTCGGCGTCATCCCGGTGTTCCTGGGCCTGCTGTGGCTCCCGTTCATGCGCTCCCTCGATCAGCGCTGGGTCTCGTTCTTCCTGGCGCTCACCGCCGGGCTGCTGCTCTTCCTCGGCGTCGAGGCCCTCGATGACGCGCTCGAGGTCGCCGGCGGTCTGCCCCCGGCCTACCAGGGGCTGGCCCTCGTCCTGCTGGGAGTGCTCGGCACGGCGCTATTGCTCGTCTGGGTGAGCCGCCGGGTGGGCCGCGGCGAGGGGGCGCGGCGGCGCCTGGCCCTGGCCGTCCTCGTGGCCATCGGCATCGGCTTCCACAACCTGGGCGAGGGGCTGGCCATCGGGGCGGCCTACAGCCTGGGGAAGATCGCCCTGGGCACCTTCCTCGTGATCGGCTTCACGATCCATAACACGACGGAAGGGCTCGCCATCCTCGCCCCGATCGCCCGCGACCGCGCGCCGCTCCGCACGCTCGCGCTGCTGGGAGCGGTGGCCGGGGCGCCGACCATCCTGGGAGCCTGGATCGGCGGGATCAGCTACTCGCCGGTGCTGGCCGCCCTCTTCCTCGCCGTGGGCGCGGGGGCGATCTTCCAGGTCGTCTACGAGCTGGTGAAGATGATGGTGGCCGACAGCCGCACGCCGTCGTTCAGCTACCAGATCGCGGGATTCGCGGCGGGGCTGCTGGTGATGTACCTGACCGGCCTGTTCGTTGCGGCCTGAGGGCCATGCTGACACGGTCGATCGAAGACTACCTGAAGGTCATCTGGAAGCTGCAGCACGAGGAGGCGGCGGTGACGACGAACGCCGTCGCGGCGCAGATGGGCGTGGCCCCGGCCTCCGCCACCAACATGCTGAAGAAGCTGGCCGGTCTCCGGCTGGTCGAGCATACCCCCTACCACGGCGTGGTGCTCACGGCCGCCGGCGCGAAGGTGGCCCTCGAGGTCATCCGCCACCACCGCCTCCTCGAGCTGTACCTGGCGCAGGCGCTGGGGGTGAGCCTGGACCGCGTGCACGAGGAGGCCGAGCGTCTCGAGCACGTCCTCTCCGAAGAGGTGGAAGAGAAGATCGCCGCCCAGCTCGGCGAGCCCACCCACGACCCGCACGGCGATCCGATCCCCACGCGCGAGGGGGCGCTGGAGCGCTCGCGTCATCCGCTGCTGGCCGATCTGGCCCCCGGGCAGAGCGGGGTGATCGTCCGCGTCAGCGACGAGCGCGCGGACGTCGTCCGCGATCTGGCCCGTTCGGCCCTGCTGCCCGGCACACCCGTGCGCGTGACCGGGGTGGAGGGCGACGGCACGATGCGGATCCGCAGCGGGAACGCGGTGCGTACCGTCGGGGCCCATCTCGCCCGCGCAGTCTACGTGGCCACCGACCGGCGCGCGTGAGCAGTCCTCCCGCCTGAGTAGTCCTCCCGGCCCATCCCCTGGTCCGAACGTCCGGTTTGACAGTGCGGAACCCCCGCCGTATACTCACCGCAACGTTGCGCTGACACAAGCGTGACAGAGACGGCGCACACTCGGACTCAGCCCCGATTTCCCCCGGACGGGGCATACGGAGCGACGACGATGCGGTCACGGTCCCCTGACGGTCACCAGGCGCAGCGGCGCATGAGGCGGAACCCGGCGCAGCACGCGTTCCGGGTTCCCGTGTTTTTCCCCCGGACTGGCGCGCCCTGAGGGGGGGCATGAGGAACAGCAATCCACCCCCGTCCGTATGGATGGGAAAAGAGTAGAGACGCCATGGAGACCATCGCAGAGTATCTCCAGGAAGCACGCGAAGATCGCCGCCTGCGCCGGACCACGCACCACTACATCTCCGACATGATCGAGCACTACGGCCGGGACCGCGTCTTCGAGGGCGTCTTCGGGATGGAGAAGCAGCTCGACGACATCGTCAGCTACTTCCGCGCCCACTCGATGTCC
>DASUAK010000083.1:0-3724 GCA_035763845.1 bacterium
CACGCGCCCTTTCCAACTCGATGCTGATCGGACGCGTCAGGGAGCTGGCGGGCGAGGAGCAGCAGCTGACCGCTGTCCTCATTGCCCACCTCGCCGTCCTGGACGAGCGCCAGCTGTACCTGGTGGAAGGCTGCGCGTCGATATTCACCTACCTGACGCAGGTCATGCACTTCTCAGAGCACGCCGCCTACGGACGGATCCAGGCGGCGCGGGCCGCGCGGCGCTATCCTCTCATCCTGGACCTGCTCAACGACGGGTCGGTCAATCTGACCACCATCACCTTCCTCGCGCCCGAGCTCACGCCGCGCAGCCATCGGGAGGTGCTGGAGGCGGCCCGCCACAAGAGCCGGCGGCAGGTGGAAGAGCTCGTCGCCCGGCTGCGCCCGAAACCCCCGACCCGCGCGCTCATTCGCAGGATTCCGGACCCGGGGTTCTCGGGCCTGAGCCCGACCGCTTCAGCCGGCCCAGGCGCCGCGCCCTCGCTGGATGGACAGACGGCGCCGCCCTCACCATCCCGGCCGCCCTCGCCATCAGGATCGCCGGCATCGGCCGGGTGGCCATCACCGGATGGGTCATCGGGGCAGGCCGGGTCACCGGGACAGGCTGGGTCACCGCCAGTTGGACCGGCGGACTCGTCCCCGGACCATCCCTGCTTCCCCGCCGGAGCCCCGCTCTTCGGCGACCTTCCGCCCGGAGCCAGCCGCGAGGCGCTACCGCAGCCGCGCAACGTGATCACACCGCTCGCGGCGAGGTATTACCGCGTACAGTTCACCGCGACCGAGGAGACGCACGCCAAGCTGCGCGCGGCGCAGGATCTCCTCCGCCACCAGATCCCGGACGGGGATCTGGGACGGATCCTCGACCGCGCGCTCTCCTCCCTCCTGATCGAGCTCACCCGTCGCAAGGTCGGCGGCCCCGCGCCGCGGCAGCCCGGAATCGAGCGGCGGGAACCTGGACCTGGTCGGCAGGGGCCCCGGGGTGCGCGGAATGAGCCCGGGGTCAGGCACCGGCCGGCCGAGACCGATGGATCTCCCGGTAGCGCGGCCCCTGTTCACGTCCCCGCCTCCCGTCACATCCCGGCCGACGTCAGACGGACCGTGTGGATGCGGGATGGCGGCCGCTGCGCCTTCGTCGCTCCCGGTGGACGCCGGTGTACGGAGCGCGGCTTCCTCGAATTCCATCATGTCGTCCCGCACAGCGCGGGGGGACCGTCGACGGCGGACAATATCGAGCTGCGATGCCGCCCGCACAACGGATATGAAGCGTGGCAGCCGCTCGAAAGCCCGCCACCGCAGGGGAGCGAAGATGAGCAGCCGGGTATCCACGGCACACCAGATCCCAGGCCTCCGACGTGACGCCGCGGCGGCGGGGTCGAACGGTGTGAGGCGCGAAGCGGACGCTACAGAGCCCGCTCGAAGTACAGGTAGGCTCGCTCGGTCCGGGCGCGCAGCGCGTGGACGAAAGCGGCGGCCGCGGTGTCGGTGCCCCAGTAGATGGTGATGGCCGGCACCCGCCTTGCATGGAAGAACTGCTGGGCCGCGTGCACGAGCGCGCGGCCGAGACCCCGCCGGCGGTGCGCCTCCCGGATGCCGATGGTCCACCGGCCGGCCCCGTCGCGGACCTGGGCGATGAGGAACCCGACGGGGAAGCGCTCCCGCTCCGCGACCATCACGCGCGTATCCGCCTGACGCCAGAGGCCGTCGAGGTCCTTGGGACGGAGAGGGTGCCCGAGGGTTTCGTCATGCAGCCGTGCGAGGTGCCGGCTGTCGGCCGGCGCGGCACGCCGGATGTGGTAGCCCGGCGGGGAGGCGGGGTCACCCTCACGGCCGGACGTCGGGGCGCCGCCGGCGACGAGGAGCGCATTGGCGAAGGTGAACCCGAATGTCCGCGCGATAGTGAGCGCCGCGGCGTTGGTCTCGTCGCAGCGGAGCGTCAACGCGTCCTGCCGCTCCTCCTGGAACCGTCGGGTCAGCCACTCGTGCAGCTGGCGCAGGAACGCGGCGGCATCGTCCGGGACGGCCTCGACGAGCGCTTCTTCGGCCAGGAGGCGCTTTCCGGCGCGGCCAAGGATGACCACACCGGCGAGCCGGCGGTTCACCTCGACAACTGTAACGTCCTTCTCGGACTGCACCCACCAGAGGTCCTGGGGCGTGACCGGACCGTACCGGTCGAAGCAAGCCGAGTACCCGCCGCGGTAATGGCGATCGTACAACCCGATCAGCGCCTCGACGTCGGCCGGCCCGGCGGGGCGGAAGATGAGCTTGGCGGTCGCCATCTACCGATCGACGACGGGGGCGTCGGCCCAGAGCCGCTCGAGGCTGTAGAGACGGCGGGCGTCGGGACCGAAGACGTGCACCACGACGTGCCCGTAGTCGAGGAGGATCCAGCGGGCGCGGGCGTGGCCTTCGCGGCCCAGGAGGCCGACACCCTCTTCCTCCATCGCCTCCTCGACGGCCTCGCTCACGGCGCGGAGCTGGACCATCGTTTCGGCGGAGCCGATCACAAAGTAGTCGGCCACGGGGGTGCGCCGGCGGATGTCGAGAACGACCACGTCGTCCGCCTTCTTGGCGTCCATGGCCTCCGCGGCGGCGAGGGCGAGCTGGCGCGCCGAGCGGCCGGGCGTCACTGCAGCGACCTCACGGGCGGGCGGTAGAGGCCGTGCTCGGCGATGTAGCCGGCGACGTCGTCGGGCAGCAGGTAGCGGATGGGCCGGCCTTCGGCCACCCGGCGGCGGATGTCCGTGGATGAAATCGACAGCGCCGGGATCTCCATGACGTGCAGGTTGTCGAGCAGCTGGCCAGTTACGTTGTAGCGCCGCAGATCGTGCACGTCGATGGGGAAGCCGGGACGGCTCGCGGCGATGAACTGGCACAGACCGAGCAGCTCCGCCGACCGTTCCCACTCTCCGCGGACGATCTGCAGGATCGCGTCCGCGCCGGTGACATAGAAGAGGTCCCGCGCGGCATGCTCGGCGCGGAGGGCGAGGAGGGTGTCGATGGTGTAGGAGGGACCCGGCCGGTCGATCTCCAGCCGCGAAACGGAGAAGCGCGGATTGGTGCGCACAGCCAGGGTCATCATGCGGAAGCGGTGCTCGGGATCGGTCACCTGATCCAGCCGCTTGTGCGGCGAGAAGCGGTTGGGCACGAAGTACACATGCGCCAGGTCGAACTGGACCCGGGCTTCTTCGGCCGTGACCAGGTGGCCGTAGTGCACGGGATCGAAGGTCCCGCCCATGATGCCGACTCGCGCCACGCAGCCCTCCTGCCCTGCTGTCATACGGTGCGAAGGTCGAAGACGCTAGTCCCTGCCGCGCCGCCCCCCAGGACGGCGCCCGCGGGCGCTCCGGCCCGACTTCCGTCCTTCCGCCTGCTGTCTTTTCGGCCCCCGCGTTTCTGACTGACTCGCGTTCGGCTGCCGCGTTCGCGCTGAAGCGCCTCCGGTAGACTCCGTCGCAGACTCCGCCGTCAAGGCCCAGGCCTCGACAGTTGAGGGCTCGCCGCCGGACGGTGCGGAACTCGGGGCGGCGCTGGCGCTGCGGGCTTCCGCTACGAGGTCGGCCGCCGCGTACAGGAGGGGTTCGACACCCTCCCCGGTGGCTCCCGAGATCGCGAAGGTCCGGTATCCTCTGCGCTCCAGCGCCGCGGCCGTGTCCGCCAGCCGGAGCCGGGCGTCGGGCTGGTCGATCTTGTTGAGGGCGACGAGCATGGGCCGCGCGGCGAGGGCG
>DASUAK010000084.1:0-7555 GCA_035763845.1 bacterium
GCAGGGCACCAGGCTCTGCGCCTTCTGCTTTGCACACGAGAATCGGAGGGAGACACGATGGATACGCAGCAGCTCAGTACGGCCACGGCGATCCGCCGTTTCGAGGAGCGGGACTACGCCGCGGTGGTGGCCATCACCAACGCCGTCTTTCCCGACCGGATCGATACGGTCAAGGAGATGCGGTACGACGACGAGCACTTCGACCCCCGCTGTGTCGTGGAGCGCTGGGTGGCCGAGGACCGCTGGGGGCAGGTCACGGGCTTCGCGGATCTGCGGAACATGCAGTGGGCCTACCATCCGCAGAAGTTCGCCGCGGGCATCCGGGTCCATCCGGCGCACCGGCGCCGGGGGATCGGCGCGGCGCTGTGGGCCCGCGTAGCGGAGGCGCTGGGCCGCCACGACGCCGTCTCGGTGAAGGCCGAGGTCTGGGAAGCGATGCCCGAGGGGACCGCCTTCGTCCGGCGGCTCGGCTTCCGCGAGACGATGCGCGCCTGGGAGTCGCGTCTCCCCGTGGCGGAGTTCGACTTCGGCCGGTTCACGCCGTACCTCGACTCGGCCCTGCAGAGCGGCGTGATCATCACCACGATGGCCGCCGAGCGCGCGGCGGGCGGCGAGGAGGCGCTCCGGCGCATCCACGCCATGGAGGCGGAGATCGCCGACGACATCCCGCGGCCGGCGGACGACGTCTCCACGCCGCTGCCTTACGACCGCTGGCTGGAGCACGCCGTCGTCGCGCCCTGGGCGATCAACGACGCCTTCTTCGTCGCGGTGATCGGCGGGGAGCATGCGGCGGTGAGCAGCCTCTGGAAGCCGCAGCGCGGCGACTACCTGCACCAGGGACTGACCGGCGTGCGGCGTCCCTTCCGCGGGCGGCACATCGCGACCGCGCTGAAGGTGAAGACGGCGCAGTACGCCCGGGATCACGGCGTGCGGGAGATCCGGACCTGGAACGAGATCAACAACCGGCCGATGCTGGCGATCAACGAGAAGTTCGGCTTCGTCCGCCAGCCGGCCTGGGTCACCTTCATCAAAGACTGCTAGGGGGGAGCGCCATGCCGCATACCGTCGAACGGGTCACGATCCGGCCGCTGCGCGACGAAGATTTCGAGGCCGTCGCCGCGATCGCCACGACCAACTTCCCCGACGACCCCCGATCGGCCCAGGAGGAGCGGGACAATTACCGGCGCTTCGACGAGAAGCGCTTCGCGCGGCTCTGGGTGGTGGCCGAGGGGAAGGACGGGGCGGTGGTCGCCTACGGCTTCTACAACCATCTGCCGTGGTCGTTCCATCCCGACAAGTATCAGGTCTACGCCGCGGTGCATCCGGCGGCCCACCGCAAGGGCATCGGGACGGAGCTGATGCGCCACCTGCTGGCGCGATTGGGTGAGCGGGGCGCCACGCGGGTGAAATCCTGGGCCCGCGAGGATCATCCTCACGTCGTCGCCTTCCTCGGGCACCGGGGATTCGAGGAGCACGCGCGCACCTTCGAGTCGCGCCTCCCGGTGCCGCACGTGGACCTATCGCCGTTCGAGCCGTCCGTGAGGCGCGCCCAGGAGGCGGGGGTGACCATCACCACGCTCAAGGATGAGCTGCGGCGCGATCCGAACTGCCTCCTCGCCGTGTACCAGGCGCACTGCGCGATGGACATCAGCGCCCCGCGGGACGATCCGGATCTCCCGAGGGCGCCGACGTATGAGCGGTTCCTCGAGCACGAGGTGCGGCATCCGCGCGCCCTGCCGGACGCCTACTTCCTGGCGAAGATGGGGGACCTCTACGTCGGGGAGAGCTACCTCAAGCGCAGCGAGGCCGACCCGGGCGTGCTGTGGCAGCAGCTGACAGCCGTGCTGCACGAGTACCGGGGGCTGGGCATCGCCACCACGCTCAAGGTGCGCACGGTGGAGTACGCGCAGGTCATGGGCTACCGGGAGATCCGCACCTTCAACAGCAGCCGGAACGCGCCGATGCTGGCCGTCAACACGAAGCTGGGCTTCGTCCGCCAGCCGGTGTGGGTCGAGTTCCTGAGGGCCGAGCGGGCATGAGTTCGCAGTACCAGAGGCGAATGGAGGGACTCATGCCCGCCCTCCCTATCGTCGAGCTGCCCGGCTCGCCCCGCGACGACGGCGTCGCCCACGGGCGGGCGGCCGGGGAGGCCATCGCCGAGAATCTCCGCATCTACTACGACCGCTTCCAGCGAGAGGCGCGCCTGACCCCGGCGGAGACCCGCGAGCGCGCCCGGATGTATCTCGCGGTGATCGACCGGGAGGAGCCGGCGTACGGGGCGGCGATGCGGGGTGTGGCCGAGGGGGCGGGGCTCGCCCTCGACGACGTCGCGGTACTCAACGCCCGCTACGAGATCTTCTACAGCCAGTACTCCACGATCAACCAGGCCGCCGCGCAGCCCCACGGCATCCCGGCCGGCGGGTGCACGGCCTTCGCCGTCACCCCCGACGTCTCATCCGACGGCCACCTGTACCTCGGGCAGAACTGGGACTGGTTCCCCGCGGTCCGGGGAGTGGTGCTGCGCCGCCGCGCCGGCGGCGGGGCGGCCCTGCTCGCCTTCACCGAAGCGGGGATCGTCGGGGGGAAGATCGGGATGAACGCGCACGGGCTGGGCCTCGTCATCAACGGGCTGCTCAGCTCGCGCGACGACTGGTCGACGCTCTACACGCCGTTCCACGTGCGCACCTGGCGCATCCTCCACGCGCACGCGCTGCGCGACGCCGTGCGGGTGGTGACCGACGAGCTGCGCTCCTGCTCCGCCAACTTCCTGATCGGCCAGGCCGGCGACCCCTCCGAGGTGGTCGACATCGAGGCCGCCCCGCACGCGACCTGCGCGCTCGCCCCCGAGGGCGGCGTCCTCGCGCACGCCAACCACTTCGTCGATCCGGGCCGTCTCGACGTGTGGCAACCCCTCGCCGAGGAGAAGACGTCGACGTACCATCGGGCCGACCGGATGCACGCGATGCTGGCGAAGGGAGCGCGGACGCGCTCGCTCGACGCGCAGTCGATCATGGGCATCCTGCGCGACCACGACGGCCACCCGGACTCGGTGTGCCGCCATCCCAATCTCACGCTGCCGGAGGAAGAGCGCGTGGAGAGCGTCGTCTCGGTGATCGAGGACCTCACGGCGGGCCGCTTCTACGTCGCCGGCGGCACGCCGTGCACCACGCCCTTCGTGGAGATCCCGCTGGCCTGACCGTGGAGCCCCCGCTCGGTCCGAACCTCGCCTTCGCCGCCGTGCTCGTCGTGCTGATGTTCGCCGCGGCCGTGAAGAGCGCCCTGGGGTTCGGTTTTCCGCTCATCTCGGTGCCCATCGCCGCCAACCTCATCGGGGCTCGTACGGCGGTGCTGCTCATCGCCATCCCCGTGATCGCCGCGAACTTCGCCATCCTCCTGCGGGGCGGCGGCACGCGCGATCACCTCCGCCGGTTCGGCGGCCTGCTGCTCGGGGTCATCGCCGGCACGGTCGTGGGGGCGGCTCTGCTGGGCACGCTGGACCCGCGCTGGATCTCACTCGCCGTCGGCGCGACGGGCGTGCTGTTCGCGGTGATCAGCCTGCTCAATCTCATTCCGGTGATCTCCCCGCGCGCGCAGTCCTACGCCGGACCGCTGGTGGGGGGATTCTCCGGGGTGATGGGCGGGACGACCGGCATCTTCGCGCCGCTCATTGCCGCCTACATCCATTCCCTCGCGGTGGAGAAGCGCGTCTTCGTCTTCTGGCTCACCGCCTCGTTCCTGCTGGGCGGGTTGACCCAGGTGGTCAGCTACACCCGGATGGGGTTGTACACGCCCGCGCTGGTGGCCTACGCCGCCGTCGCCTGCGTGCCCGCGCTGGTGGGGACGCGCCTGGGCTTCTGGGTGCAGGACCGGCTCAGCGCCGCCGTCTTCCGGCGCGCCGTGCTGCTCCTCGTCCTGGTCAGCTCGCTGAACCTGCTGCTGCGGGCGGTGCGCTGAGCGGCCGCCCTCAGGCGCGGGTGGGCGCGTAGAGCCGGTCGGTCTTCGCGGCCATGATGAAGTCGTTGCGGTGCAGGCCGCGGATCTTATGGGTCCACCACGAGACGGTGACCTTGCCCCACTCCGTGAGGATGGCCGGATGGTGGCCTTCCTCTTCCGCGATCCGCCCGACGCGGCTGGTGAAGTCGAGCGCCTGGACGAAGTCCTTGAAGGTGTAGACGCGCCGCAGGCGCTTGATCCCCTCCTGCTCTGCGACCTGCCACTCCCGCACCTGGGGGATCATCGAGGCGATCTCCGCGTCCGTCATCGGCGGCTCGCCGCCCATGCAGGGTACGCACTTCTGCTGCGCCAACTCGGCCATCGTCGCATCCTCCGCGCCGTGATACGTGCTCCTCTACAACGACTGTTTCCCCGCAGGCCCTTCCCTCATCGGGCGACGGGCACCGCGGCCCCGGTGCGCGCGGCCTGCCCGAGCGCGTCGAGGGCCCCCATGTTGGCGAGGGCGTCCTGGGGCGGGTACCGCGCGGGCTCGCCGGCGATCAGCGCGGCGACGTGGTCCACCAGCAGGACGTACTGGTTGGCGCCTGGGATCGCGATCCGTTCCTCCGGCCGGCCCCGCGCGCGGCGGATGATCACCTCCGCCGGCTCCTCCTCGGGTTGGAAGGGGCGGAGGAGCAGGGCGGCGCCCTCGGAGCCGACGACCTCGCACTCCTGGCGGTATGGGCTGCGCAGCCCGCAGTCGATGAGGGCCATCGCGCCGCCAGGGAAGCGCAGCGCGCCGGCCAGGCGCACGTCGACGCCGCCCTCGTAGTCCGCGGAGGCGAAGACGGTCTCGGGCTCTCCCAGGAGCAGGCGGGCCACGCTCACGCAGTAGCAGCCGACGTCGAGCAGGCCGCCGCCCCCGAGCGCGGCCTGGAGCCGGATGTTGCCCCTCCCGCCGACGCCAAAGGAGAACGCCGCCCGGACGAGCCGCACCTCACCGAGCGCGCCCCCGCGGAGGAGCTCGCGCAGATGCTCGATCTGCGGGTGGAAGCGGTACATGAAGGCCTCCTGCAGGATCACGCCCGCGCGTGCGGCGGCTTCCACCATCGGCGCCGCATCCGCCGCGGTGACGCCGAGGGGCTTCTCGCACAGCACGTGCTTGCCCGCTGCGACCGCCCGCTCCGTCCACGGCCGGTGGAGCGTGTTGGGCAGCGGGATGTAGACCGCGTCAACCTCCCGGTCGGCGAGGAGGGCCTCATAGCTGCCGTAGGCCCGCGGGATGCCGAACTGCGCGGCCGCCTGCTCCGCGCGGCGCAGATCGCGGCTGGCCACGGCCTGGAGCGCCCCCGTCCGCGAGCGCGCGATCGCCGGGATGAGTCGCCGCACGGCAATGGAAGCGACTCCTAGAACGCCCCACCTCACCCGTGCGGCAGCCATTTATCTTCCCAGTAGGCGATTGAGGAGCGCATAGAGGGTGCCAAGCCCAAACCCGATGACGAGCACCACGGCGATCGTGATGAGAAAGCCGGTCAGCAGGAAGATGCTGTCGCGGTTCAGCAGCCCGATCCCCAGGAGCAGGACCCCCAGGGCCGGCAGCGTGTTCAGGAAGGGCAGCGGGAAGAAGAGGATGACCCCGACAACCAGCATCGCCAGGGCCACGGCCCGCGCGGCAATCCGGTCGTCGGGGAAGAGGGGCCGCGGCCGCGAGTAGCGCTCGATCCGCTGCACCACCGGAACGCCTCGGTGACGCAGCGCGGTGATCGTCCGCGCGCTCAGCCGGTAGCGGCGCGCCCGCGCCGGAAGCCAGGGCTGGTCCAGCCCGATCAGCATCTGGACGGCCAGGACGATGTAGAGCAGCCCGATCACCGCCGACGATCCGGGCGGGAGGACGGGGATCATCGTCGGCAGGGCGAGGGCGATCATGAGGAGGCCGAATCCCCGGCGGGCCAGGCGGTCGATCAGCTCGCCGAGGGTCACGACCTCGTCGGCGATCGTCTCCCCGAGGATGGCCGACAAGGGTTTGATCTCCGGATGGTCGACCATCGTGAGTCTGAGACTTCCACGGCAGGGGGACCCGCCCTCCACAGGAGAGTCCGCCGTCCGCAGGGAAGAGGTCACCACGATGGTCCCGGCGCTGCTGCTCCTGACCGCGGTCCTCCTGGCCGGCTCCCCGGCCGTGGGCGCGGGGCCGGCGCCCCAGCCCGAAACCGTCGCGAAGAACCTGGCGCAGAACGTGCTCGGTGAGGGGACGGTGCGGTCCGTGCGCGTGTCCGCGGACCGCGGCGAGGTCGACATCGCCTGGGACGCCGTGCTGTACCGCCCCTCTCAGACCCCCGCGGTGAACCGGGAGCAGCTCCGGGGCGAAGCCGAGCTGGCCACGGGGTCGATCCTGGGCGTGATGAAGCCGCGCGTCATCCGCTTCACGATCCTGGTCGGCGTAGAGCCGATCGCGCGCGGGACGCGGACCTGGGAGGCATTCACGATCACCTATGCGCAAGGGCTCGGCAAGTAGCCCCCTCACCCCCGACGACCGCCGCTTCCTGGCGGCGATCGTTCACCAGGTCTGGCGCGCCTGCCAGGCCTTCGTGAGCGTGGCGGTCGAGCGGGGGCCGGCCCAGGCCCGCTACACCCTCGACGAGTTGGGCGACTGGGCCGGGGCCCAGCGCCGCCTGCTGGCCCAGCGCCGCACCCGCGCCGTCACCGCGGCCGGGCTGCGGGTGGGCCGCGACCTCCTGGAGGACGTGGACGCGATCTGCCGCCGTATGGGCCACATCGTCGCCGGGCTGGACCGCACCGCGGGCAGTCCCGAGAAGGCGGAAGAAGAAGCCCTGGCCCTGATCGAGGGCATGGTGGGCTGGACCAGTCTCATGGCCTCGCAGCTCGGCATCACCCGCCACCTCCGTCCGCAGATCCTCGAGTTTGAGGGCTGACCGGCACTTCCCCGAGATCGAGCGCCTCACCGTGGAGGAAGCACGGTCCCGCGTCCAGGCGGGCGCGGCGGCCTTCGTCGACGTCCGGCGTGCCGACGCCTACGCGGCCGGCCACATCCCGGGGGCGGTCAGCGCGCCGGCCCACCTGCTGATCGGCCGCGCCGTCGAGCTGCCGCGGGGCCTGGACCCGATCGTCTACTGAACCTGACCCGGGGAAACCCTGGCCGCCCGTGTGGCGGCGAGCCTCAAACGGCAGGGACACACCGGCGCCGCGGCGCTTCGCGGAGGGCTGGCGCGGTGGATGGCGCGGGGCTATCCACTAGAATACGGAGAGAAGGCGGCGATGGCGACGGCGGTGGACCTCGGACAAGCCCTTCGTGAGATCGAGTCGCTGGCCGCCGGGGGCGGCGGTCAGCTGGCAGCGCAGGAGATCGTCGACTACCTCCACGACCGGTTCCCAGATTACTCCTGGGTCGGCATCTACTGGGTGGAAGGCACCGACCTCGTGCTGGGGCCGTGGAGAGGGCCGGAGGCCACCGAGCACACTCGTATCCCGATCGGCACCGGCGTCTGCGGGGCGGCCGCGGCCTCCGGCAAGACCGAGATCGTTGCCGACGTCTCGAAGGACCCGCGCTACCTGGCCTGTTTCCCCTACACGAAGTCGGAGATCGTCGTGCCCATCTTCCGGG